>JAIXSF010000444.1 GCA_027484835.1 Rhizobiaceae bacterium
GAGGTGACGGGGCTCGACCGCAAGGTGCCCTACATGATCACCGAATATGGCGGTCACATGTATCCGACCAAGCGCTTCGATCAGGAGCAGCGGCAGGCGGAGCATGTCGGTCGACATCTGGCGATTCTGAATGCGGCTGCGGGCGATCCGTCGATCTCGGGCTCCACCGGTTGGTGCATGTTCGACTACAACACCCACAAGGATTTCGGCTCCGGCGACCGCATCTGCTACCACGGCGTGACCGACATGTATCGCGAGCCGAAATTCGCCGGTTATGCCTATGCCTCGCAGGGTGATCCGAAGGACGGGGTCGTGCTGCAGCCGGTCAGCTTCTGGGCGCGTGGTGAGCGTAATATCGGCGGCGTGTTGCCGCTGATCGTGCTGACCAATTGCGACTATGTCGAAATCCGCATGGGCCATATCGTCAAGCGGATCGAACCGGATACCAAGACCTATCCGCATCTGCCGCATCCGCCCTGCATTCTCGACCACAGCATGGTGACGCCGGAGGAATTCGGCGAATGGGGCATGACCTGGCGGGATGGCGAGCTGGTCGGCTTCATCGACGGCGAGGAAGTGGTTCGCCGCCATCTGCCGGCCGATCCGCTGCCGACGACACTCGAGATTGCGGCCGATGATACAGAGCTCAGGGCTGGCGAGAAGGACACGGTTCGCGTGATCCTGCGGGCGCTCGATCAGGGCGGAAACGTTCTGGGCTTCTTCGACGATCCGGTCGAGGTCAGCCTCGAAGGTCCGGGCCGCATCGTTGGTCCGACGCTCCTCTCCTTCAAGGGTGGCGCGGTGGGCGTCTATGTCGAAGCCGGAAACGAAGCCGGTCACTTGACGCTGACTGCGACTTGCCGTCCCTTCGGGACCAAGCGCATCACCTTCAACGTCAGCTGAGCGAGGCTTAAATGGCAGAGGTCCGGCTCACCGATATCCGCAAGTCTTACGGTTCGCTCGAAGTCATCAAGGGGGTGAATCTCGAGGTTTCCTCCGGCGAATTCGTCGTCTTCGTCGGTCCCTCCGGCTGCGGCAAGTCCACGCTGCTCCGGATGATCGCGGGGCTGGAGGACATCTCCTCAGGCGAGCTGACCATCGGCGGCACCGTGATGAACGATGTCGATCCGTCGAAGCGTGGTATTGCCATGGTGTTCCAGACCTATGCGCTCTACCCGCATATGACCGTGCGGGAGAACATGGGGTTCGCGCTGCGCTTTGCCGGCATGGCGAAGGACGAGATCGAGCAGCGCGTCAATGCTGCCGCGAAGATCCTCGAACTTGACGCCTTGATGGATCGCAAGCCCAAGGCCCTGTCCGGTGGTCAGCGCCAGCGCGTCGCCATCGGCCGCGCCATCGTGCGCCAGCCTGACGTGTTCCTGTTCGATGAGCCGCTTTCCAACCTCGATGCGGAGCTGCGCGTGCATATGCGCGTCGAGATCGCCCGACTGCACAAGGAGCTCAACGCCACGATCGTCTATGTCACGCATGACCAGGTCGAGGCGATGACGCTTGCCGACAAGATCGTCGTCATGCGTGGCGGCATTGTCGAGCAGGTCGGTGCGCCGCTGGCACTCTACGACGATCCCGACAACATGTTCGTGGCAGGCTTCATCGGTTCGCCGCGGATGAACTTTCTGCCGGCGGTGGTGATCGGTCAGACGGAGGGCGGACAGGTGACAGTAGCGCTGAAAGCACGGCCGGATACGCAGCTGACGGTTTCCTGCGCGACGCCGCCAAAGGTCGGCGATGCCGTGACGGTCGGGGTGCGCCCCGAGCATTTCCTGCCTGATGGCAGCGCGGATACGCAGATGGTGGCGCATGTCGATGTCGTCGAGCATCTCGGCAATACAAGCTATGTTTACGCCCATACGGTGCCTGGCGAGCAGATCATCATCGAGCAGGAAGAGCGGCGTCATGCGGCGCGCTACGGCGACGAGATCGCGGTAGGGCTTGCTGCCAAGACCAGCTTTCTCTTCGATGCCTCGGGGCGGCGTATTCGTTAGCCGAGAGGCCCGGATTTGTATGGTCAAAAGGCGCGTCGAGACACGCTTTGCCCTTTCGCCCAGTTCCTCGTCGCGCTAGGCTCAAGCCCATGAAAAAGGTCTTCAATCCCCCTTCCGTCCGCCGTCCTTTCGGGCACTACAATCACGGTCTGCTGGTGCCGCCGGGGGCGAGCTTGCTCGTCACTTCAGGTCAGCTTGGCATACGCCCCGACGACACGATCCCGCCTGATGTGACCAGCCAGGCCGAGCTGTGCTTCGAGGCGATCAAGGCGATCCTGGAAGAGGCTGACATGACGTTCGCGGATGTGATCCGCATCTCCGGCTTCGTGACGCGGCGGGAGGATTTTCCTGACTGTATGGCGGTGCGTGATCGCTACACGCTCGATCCGAAACCGGTCTCGACCTTGCTCGTCGTTGGCGGTTTTACGCGGCCGGAATTCCTCGTCGAAGTCGAGGTGACGGCGGCCAAGGTCGTCTGACCGCCGGCCGCTCTCCTAGAAGTTTTCCATCTCGCGGCGCACCTTGGCCATGAAGGCGGCACGAGTTTCCTCCGTGCAGTTGTTCATGTCGTAATGGGCGAGATATTTCACCGGTGCGCCGATCTTGATCTGGGCGCGGATGACGCGCTTGACGATCTTCTTTGGCGGATTGCCGGCGAGGAATGCGCGCATCGGGGTGGCGCCATAGGTCATGACGGCGGCGAGCTTTCTGATGTGGCGCAGCGTCGGCGTCAGCTTGCCATCCACCAGGTCGAAGGAGACGCCGGGCAGCCAGACGCGGTCGAAATAGCCCTTCAGCATGGCCGGGAAGCCGAAGTTCCAGACGGGCGTGACGATGACCAGCGCTTCCGCCTTTTTCAGGCGCTCGACATAGGGCTGGACTAGGGAAAGGTTGTCGGGGATGTCGTGATAGACGCGGCGGTCATGGGCCGAAAGGACAGGGTCGAAGCCCTCCTCATAGAGGTTGCAGCCGTCGACCTCGTGGCCGGCCTTTTCGAGGCTTTCGCAGGTGAGCTTATACAAAGCCCGGCCGAAGCTTTCATCGACAGGGTGGGAGTGAAGGACGAGTACGCGCATGTCAAAAGCTCCAAGTCGTTGCCCGCCGCTTTCGCAGTCGGGGTTCAATTCAAAACTTCCGCGCCGTTTGTCCCAGCATCCCGATCCTTCGCCGCCTGATGTCGAGGGATGGGGGATACCATGCCGTGGAGAGCATGAGCCGGAGTGGTCCGGCCGGGAGTACCTTCGGAATGAGTTCGTTCCGGCGGTTGTTATTCGCGGCTCCGGAACGGGGAGCCGCAACTTATCTCACGGGTCTCAGGAGGCTTCGGAAAACACCTCCAGGCCGGGGAAAAGGTAGTTCTTGCCTGCGGAGAAATCGAAGTCCGGGTTTTCCCAGGCGATCATCTTGCCGGGGTTCAACAGACCCTTCGGATCGGTTTCCTTCTTGAAGGCGAGCTGGACCTGGTCAGTTTGCTTCATGCCGCCTTCTTCAAGCGTGTAGCGGTGCGGATTGAAGATCGGGCAGCCGTTTTCCTCGTGGATGCGGATGATCTCTTCCAGCCGCTCTTTGGTCGTGTAGCGCACTAGTGGCAGGCCGGCGCACTGAATCTGGCCATCGAACTTGATGAATTCCAGATGGCCGATGACCTCGTCGGGGAAGAGCTCGGTCATGATCCGGACCTTCTCGACATGGTCGGGGCCGGGATACTGGACCTGGAGATAGGTGATGTTGGTGTCGAGCTTCAGGGCCCGCAGTGTCGTGTGGTTCCAGGTCAGCTCATAGGCATGCGGGATGCCCTTCATGCTTTCGACCGTATCGGAGCGGAAGCGGATGTCGCCATTCATGCGTTCGGCGAGCGCCAGGAAGGGCTCCATCGAATGCGGGGCCACCATCAGCACCACGACCGACTGGCCTTCCTTCAGCCAGGGTTTGTGGCGGGTGAAGTAGTCGAACGGGATCGGAGCTGCAATCGGGGCAACTTCCTTCAGGAGAATGCCGTTCTTGTGGGAGAGTGCATCGGCGAATTTCACCGCGTCCATGAACTCGTCATAGCCGACGATGACGTCGACCCAGTCGTAAGCAGGCGCCAGCGGCATCTCGACTTCGGTGATGATGCCGTTGGTGCCATAGGCGTGGGAGACCTTCTGCAGGTCCCAGGCGGAGAGTTCGAGCAAGCGGGGCTCGGCTTCCATGGTGACGACGCGGAGCCGAAGAATGTTGCCGAGGTCACGCAGTCCGCCCCAGGTGATCGATCCGACGCCACCGGAGCCGCCGGCGATAAAGCCTGCAACCGAAGCGGTCTGAGCGGTCGAGGGGTGGAAGCGCAGTTCCTGGCCGGAATGGGCTTTCGTCTGCTTGTCCAGCTCGGAGATGATGATGCCGGGCTCGCAGATGACGCGACCGGGCAGGATCTCTTTCACCTTGTTCATGTTGATGAGGTTGAGCACGATGCCGCCTGAGAGTGGCATAGCCTGACCGTAATTGCCGGTGCCTCCGCCGCGCGGGGTGACGGGCACGCCATGGGCGTAGGCCACCTTCAGAACCCGGATCACCTCTTCTTCCGTCGTCGGCGAGACGACGAGGTCACCGACGACGTTGTCGAGTTCCTCTTTCAGGATCGGCGAATACCAGTAGAAGTCGCGGCTCTTCTGTTTGACGAGTGCCGGATTGTCTTCGACGGCGATGCCGTCCAGCTCTTCCTTGATTTTGGCGTAGTCGGCCATGGCTAAACTCCAAGCAACGGGTCAAGTTCGCGGTAATCCGGCAGGCTGCGGTCGATGCCCATGCCATTCCGCATCACGATGCGGTCAGCCTGCGGACGGGAAAGGAATTCGCTCCAGCGACGGGCGCTGAAGAGGACGAGATCGGCCTTGGCGCCGACGGCGATGCGGCCGTGATCCGGGCGCTTCAGGATGTCGGCCGGCGTACGGGTGACGACCCTCGCGGCGGTGTCGAGCGGATGGTCGAGATGGATGATGCGCACTGCCTCGCGGAACACTTCGACCGGATCGAGATCGCCATAGGCATAGAAGGGGTCGCGGGTGTTGTCGGAGGAGACGGCGGTGGCGACGCCTGCGGCTGACAGTTCGTGGAACAGGGTGACGCCGCGCTGGCGGGGCGTGCGGCCCGGGTGACGGTCCTGCAGATACATGTTGCACATGGGCAGCGAGACGACGGAAAGGCCAGCCTCAGCCACCAGATCGATCGTTTGTTTTGCGAGATCATCTTCCTGGCGGGCGAGCGAGCAGCAATGGCCGACGGTGACCGATCCCTCGAAGCGGTTGCGGATCTTGGCTTCCGCAATGGTCTTCAGCGTCAGGGTTTCCTTGTCCTGCGTCTCGTCGACATGCAGGTCGATGTCGAGGCCCTTCTCGGTGGCCGTGCGGAAGAGGATGTCGAGCTTCTCCTCCAGTCCGGGCATCAGGTAGGTCACGCCGCCGAGCAGACCTTCATGGGCCACGATCACCTCGACCAGATCCTTGAAGAAGGCCTCGTCGGTGATCTGGTCGAAGGGGAAAAGGGCGGCGGCCTGCAGGTCGACCTTGCCGGCCCAGGCGTCGCGTTCTTCGGAAAAGACCTCGAAGGAGATGCGGTGCTGGGGCGCCAGGCTGTCGAGATGGGTGCGGATCAGGCTCGTGCCATGGGCGTAAGCCGTGCGAAGCGAGAATTGCATGCGGGCCTTGACGTCTTCCGCCGTCCAGCGGGCCTCACGATCCGTTTTCACGGCTTCGAGTGCGCCTGTGAAGTCGCCCGAGGGGTTCGGCCGTCGGTCCCAGATGTGACCCTTATCAAGGTGGGTGTGCATGTCGACGAAGGTCGGCCACACCATGCCGTGGCGCAGGTCGGTGGAGGGCAGGCCGCCAGGTGCCTCGCCGGGTTTCAGGATTGCCTCGACCTTGCCATCGGCGACGATGATGTCGGCGCTGATCAGGCCCTCGCAGGAAGGCGCTTCCACTCCATCGACGCAGATCTCGGGCAGCGTCGCATTGGCGAGGACGAAGCGCTTGGCAGCGGGAAGGTTGGCAATCGGGTTCGACATCAGTTTTCTCGTTTCAGGCTGCTCTCATGCCAGCGATGCAGGGCCAGCCAGGAGATGAAGGAGGTGATGGCGAAGATCACCACACCGAGGCAGGAGAGCAGGAAGAGGGCAGCGAAGAGGCGCGGAATGTTCAGACGGAACTGGGCCTCGAGCAGGCGGAAGGCAAGGCCTGAGCCTGCGCCGGCCGATCCTGCGGCAAATTCTGCGACGACGGCAGCGATCAACGCGAGGCCACCGCCGATGCGCAAGCCTGTCATGAAATAGGGGAGCGAGGCCGGCAGCTTCAGGTAAAGCAAGGTCTGCCAGCGAGAGGCGCCGTAGAGATCGAAGAGGTTCAGGAGATTATGGTCGACGCTCTTCAGACCCTGGACCATGTTTGACAGGATCGGGAAGAAGGCGACGAGAAATGCGCAGATGAGCAGTGCCACCTGGGTGGAGGGCGAATAGATCAGGATCAGCGGTGCAATCGCGACGATCGGCGTCACCTGCAGGATGACGGTGATTGGATAGAAGGCAACCTCGATCCATTTCGACTGCACGAGAGCAACGGCGATACCGACGCCGCCAATCAGCGCCAGCCCTAGCGACATGAGTGTGATCTTGGTGGTGACCCAAAGGGCCGGGGACAGCGTGCCCCAGTCTTTCACCAGCGCGCCTGCAATCGCGATCGGGCCGGGCAGGATGTATTGCGGCACGCCCGAGACCCAGACGCCGACCTGCCAGATCGCCAGCAGGATGCAGACGACCAGGATCGGAATGAGGATCTTCAGGAGGGTCTCGGCTGGTCCGGTCATCAGTGTTCCTCCCCTCCCATGGCTTCCAGCAATGTCTTCGATACTGTTTCGCAGGCCTGGCGATATTCTTCCGAGGAGCGGTAAAGCGCATCGCGTTCAAGGCTGGTGACCAGCGGGAAATCTGCGTGCACACGACCGGGGCGCGCCTTCATGACGACGATCCGGTTGGAGAGATAGGCGCTCTCGAAGACCGAATGGGTGACGAAGATGACCGTGATCCCGGTCTCCTTCCAGAGGCGCAGGACGTCGTCGTTCAGCTTCTGGCGGGTGATCTCGTCGAGCGCGGCAAAGGGCTCGTCCATCAGGAGGAGTTTCGGCTTGGTGACGAGCGCGCGGGCGATCGAGACGCGCATCTTCATGCCGCCGGAGAGTTCGCGTGGGTAGGCCTCGGTGAAGTCCTTGAGGCCCACGCGCTCCAGGGCGGCGAGAATGTCCGCCGTTGCTGCTGCCTTGGAGATGCCGCGCAGCTTGAGCGGCAGGTAGACATTGCCAAAGACGGTTGCCCACGGCATCAGCGTCGGCTCCTGGAAGACGAAAGAGATATCGCCTTCGGGCAGTCCCTTTGAATTGATGCGCGAGCTTGGCCAGTCGATGGTGCCGGTCGTAACGTCGCCGAGGCCGGCGATGATCCGGAGTGCCGTCGACTTGCCGCAGCCGGACGGACCAAGAAGTGAAACGAATTCACCGCCATTGACGGTGAGTGCCATGCCGGTCAGCGCGACGGTGCCGCTTGAGAAGACCTTGGACACGTCCTTCATAACCACCAGCGCCCGGCGCTGTTCGGGGGGAGGAGCGAGCGTCTGGACTTCGGAAAGGGACATGGATGGCCTTGGACTATGAACGAAGAGGAACGCTGTCGACTTGCCCCTCAGGCTGATCCTCCCCCCGCAAGCGGGGAGAGGGAATGTCTTTGCCGGTGCCGGACCGAAAGTTCCTTCGCCTCGCAGGCGGGGAGAAGGTAGCGACAGCCGGGATGAGGGCAGACCCTTACTTCTTCAGCGCCAAGCCAACGCCCTTGCAGACGAACTGGGTGGTGTAGGCCTTCTTAAAGTCGAGGTCGGCAGGCTGGACACCGATCTGGACCATCGCGTCGAAGAAGGCCTTGTATTTGTCATCGGTCATGCAGCCGATGCCCTTGTCGAGCGCTTCGGCGGATTCGACGATGCCGTATTCCTTCATCTTGGTGATCGAGTATTCGATCTGACCATCCGTCATTTCCGGATTGTCCTTCTTGATGAGGTCGTTGGCGGCCTTGTTGTCACCGTAGAGGTAGTTGTACCAGCCCTCGATCGATGCATCGACGAAGCGCTGGACCACGTCCGGCTTGCTCTCGACCATGGTCGTCGTTGTCGTGATCATGGTGGAGTAGGGGTTGTAGCCGTTGTCTGCGAGCAGGAAGACCTTCGGTGCCCAGCCGGCCTGCTTTTCGATCTCATAGGGTTCAGACGTCAGATAGCCCTGCTGCGCGGACTTCGGGTCGGCGATGAAGGGGGCCGGGTTGAAGGTGTAGGGCTTGTACTTCTCGTCGGTGAAGCCCTCGAAATTCTTCTTCATCCATTCGTAATAGGTAACGTAGCCGTCCTTGCCCATGAAGATGCTGTCGAGCTTGGCGAGGTCGGCAAACTTTTCGATTCCCTGGTCCGGATGTGCGAGCAGGACCTGTGGATCCTTCTGGAAGATCGCCGCGACGTCGATCAACGGGATGCCTTCCTTTACGGCGTCCATTTCGCCGAGCGGGCTGCCCATGTAGAAATCGACCTTGCCGGCGATGAGGAGCGCACGGTTGGCGGCCTGCGGGCCACCCTGCACGACCGTGACCTTCAGGCCATATTTTTCATAGGTGCCATCGGCTACGGCCTGGTAAAAGCCGCCATGTTCTGCCTGGGCGAGCCAGTTGGTGCCGTAGGTTACCTCGTCGAGGGCGAGGGCCGATGAGGTGGAGGCCAGCGAAGCTGCAAGGCCCATCAGGGCGTAGAGGCTGGTCTTGGTGAGCGTGTCGCGCATTGATCGTTCCCCTGTTCGTTGCAGGACCCGTTTTCGGGCTCCCTTTTTGGTCATTTGATCGGTCTGTATGGGTCTTGAAAAGCATCAAATTTCGTCCGCATCGATGCTTTTTTTGCACTGCTCCGGTTATTGATGCATAGTGATGCGGCATGGCTAATTTTTACGCAGCGGAGGCCTCGTGCTGCACTCCAGGAAGCTTATCTACATCAACGAAATCGTCCGCTGCGGCTCTATCCGCAAAGCTGCTGCCCGGCTCAATGTCGCATCATCCGCCGTCAACCGCCAGATCCTTGCGCTTGAAGAAGAGCTGGGTGCGCCGATCTTCGAGCGCTTGCCGAAAGGTCTGCGCCTGACGGCCGCCGGCGAGCTCTGCGTCGAGCACATTCGCGATGTTCTGAAGAACTACGAGAAGCTGGAAGGCCGTATTCGCGGGCTCAAGGCGCCTCAGGCCGGCAAGGTCTCGCTAGTGACTACGGTCGGGCTTGCCTCCGGGCCTCTTCCTGAGATCCTTTCGGGTTTTGTCGCCGCGCATCCCCGGGTGCAGATCAAGCTGCGCAATGACGGCGGGTCGACGACGATCAATCCGGTGTTGACCGGTGAGGTCGATCTCGGTCTCGGCTTCAACATTCCGGCGACGCCTGGCATACGGACGCTTGCCAATTTCGACGTGCCTGTCGGTGTGGTCTTGCCGCCGGGGCACCGGCTTTCCGGTGAGCAGGGGCCGATCGATCTGGTCGAGGTGGTGCAAGAACCGCTGATCCTGGCGCAATCCGGCACCAGTCTGCGCAATATCATCGACCTTGCGCTTGCGCCGTTGCCGCTGCTGGTCGAGCCGGTCGTCGAAACGAACTCTTCGGAACTGATGAAGCAGCTGGTGAAGGCGGGGACCGGGCTTACCATGCTCAATCCGCTCGACGCAGTCGCCGAGTGCCGGCGCGGCGAGTTGATCTTCCGGCCATTGACAGAGGCGCATATCCGTCACCAGCCGATGAAGCTGTTTGCCCGAGCACGGGCGCCGCTCGATTCCGCCACGAGCCTCTTCGTCGAATACCTGATGCAGGAATTGCTGGGGCTGGTTCAGGATCTCAAGACCCGGGGACACATCCCGGAGACCATTCGCGGCCAGTCGTGAGCGATCCTCAGGCTGGCGTGTAAAGGTTGGAGAGCGGATAGGCTGCGACGTCACGCAGCAGTTCGATGAAGCCGGCCACTTGATGGCGGCAGATCGCGGCACCCTTTTCTGCCGTGCCCTTGGAGGCATCGCCAACCACGCCGAAGGGATTGAGGTCGTGGGCGATCCAAGCCAGCGAATGCGGTGGCAGCGGCGTCAGGAACTTGGAATTTGCCCGGATTTCCTCGGCCTTGGAGACGAAATTCTGTGCCTTGTCCATGCGGACGAGTTCCGGCCGGAAATGCAGCATCAGCGAGGTCTCGACTTCGCCGCCATGGATGCCGTAGCGGCTTTCATGATCCGAAATCATGCCGTCCGGATTGCCAAACCGGCCCCATTGTGTGGACACGACCGCCATCTGGTGACGAACACGCAGTTCCCGGGCAACGATGCTCATGACGTCGACGTTGCCGCCGTGTGAATTAACGATCACCAGCTTGCGAATGCCGGCTTCGGCGACCTTCGCGCCGATCGCCGTCCAGGCCGGGATCAGGATTTCCGGGCCGAAGGACAGGCTGCCGGGGCCGTAGACGTGTTCGTTTGCCTTGCCGATCTCCTGGGTGGGCAGCACGAGAAAATCGAGGTCATCCGGGCGCTGGGCCTTCAGTTCTGCCAACATGCCATTGGCGATGGCGACGTCGGTTGCGATCGGCAAGTGTGGGCCATGCTGTTCGGTCGAGGCGATCGGCAGGATGGCGACCGTTGTCTCCGGCGAAAGTGCCGCGAAGTCGTAGGTCGTCAGTTCGTTCCAGAAGAATGGTCTGGCCATTGCCTTGCCCCGCTGTCGTGTTCTTCCTCGTTCGATAAGTCAAAAGTGTGGGGCGCGAAAAGCACCATATTGCGCTCGCGCCGATGCCAAATTGCGCTCGCCACGTTCTCGGTCGTGCCTTTTCTCGCAGCGGCTGTGCTGTCTCCTATGCCCTCTCGGTTCGCGGTCAGCCTTTTTACGCGCGAGGATTTAAAGCCGTCTTCGAGGCATCATAGGGGAGCGGCGCGGCGCCGCATTGCCTTGGGATGCTTTCCGCACCAAATGTGAATCTAGTCGCGTCAGAGTGAAAGATGACAATGTCCCCGCAGGTAACCGTCTGGTTCGACAGCAGCTGTCCGCTTTGCCAGCGCGAGATTGCTTTCATGCGCCGGTTGGACCGACGCGGCGCGATCCGCTTTATCGATGCATGCGATCCCGAGGGGTCTTGCCCGATCGATCGCAGCGAGCTTCTCGCCCGCTTCCATGCCGAAGAAGCGGGGAAGCTCTTGTCGGGTGCGCAAGCCTTTGCCGCCATGTGGCGGGCCATTCCGCTTCTGCGTCCGCTTGGCCTGCTGGCCGGTTGGAAGCCGGTGACGCCACTCTTCGAGGCGGCCTACCGGCGTTTTCTGCTTGTCCGGCCGCGCCTGCAGCGTCTGGTGCGTTCCCGCTCCGCTGTCTGATCCTCTCTTTCAGTACTGTAAGTCACGGCTGACGTATTCCTGCTCCCTGATCTTCGCTTCAGATGTCCTTGTCGGTGACAGGTGCATGACAGGTTCCGCTGCTAGGTCTATGGTCACATCTTCCCGTGGAGGCGGGAGAGATGGGACATGGGAGGAGCAGGCTCAAGCCTGAAGCGGTTCGATCCGCGCATCGCACACCTGCGCTCTCCCCACAGATCATTCGCAAGCGGCCAGAGCCGCATTGATGGTGGAGGACTATCTTGAAACACTTTTTCCTGGCTTCTTTTCTCGCAGGCGCGCTGGCTCTTCCGGCCGTTGCCGCTGATTACACGATCATGGCGCCGGCAGCGCCTGGCGGCGGTTGGGACCAGACGGCCCGTTCGCTGCAGGCGGTGATGCAGTCCGAAGGCGTCTCCGGCAATGTTCAGGTCATGAACGTGCCTGGCGCCGGCGGTACGATCGGTCTCGCCCAGTTCGCCAGCCAGCAGAAGGGTAACCCGAACGCCCTGATCGTCGGCGGCTATGTCATGGTCGGCGCAATTCTGACCAACCAGTCGCCGGTCACGCTCGCTGACGTCACGCCGATCGCCCGCCTGACGGGCGAATATGAAGCCATCGTCGTTCCTGCGAATTCCGAGATCCAGAACATCGGCCAGCTCGTCGAAAAGCTGAAGGCTGATCCTGGCTCGGTTTCCTGGGCTGGCGGCTCTGCCGGCGGTGTCGACCATATCGGTGCCGGCCTGATCGCCAAGGCGGCCGGTGTCGACCCGACCAAGATCAACTACATTGCCTATTCCGGCGGTGGCGAGGCTCTCGCTGCCATTCTCGGCGGTCAGGTGACCGTCGGCATTTCCAGCTACGGCGAATTCCAGGCCCAGGTTGCGGCCGGTACGCTTCGCCTGCTGGCCGTCTCCAGCGCCGAGCGCATTGCCGGTGCCGATGCCCCGACGCTCAAGGAAAGCGGCCTGGACGTGGTTCTGCAGAACTGGCGCATGGTTGCTGCCGCTCCGGGTCTGACCGACGAGCAAAAGGCCGCTATCTCCGCCGACGTCGAGAAGCTCGTGAAGTCTGCCGGCTGGCAGGAAACCCTGAAGACCAAGAACTGGCAGGATACCTACCTGACCGGCGCGGCCTTCCAGGAGCAGCTCGCCAAGGACATCGCCGCTACCGAGACCATCCTCAAAGACATCGGTCTGGTGAAATGAGCACGGAAGAGCGCTCTTCCGCACATCGGTCGCGCCGCCCTGATTGGGCGGCGCTGGCCATTGCCGTTGTGCTTGCCGCGATTGCAGGCCTGATCTTCTACGATGTCGCTCGTCTGCAGGGTGGCAATCTCTATTCCGGGATCGGGCCTGCCACCGTGCCAAAGGGCATTGCGATCGGCTTGATCGTGCTGGCGATCTGGACGGTGTTTGCTGCCCTGCGCCGGGATTTCCCGGAGCGTGAGCATCAGGAGCTTCCGCCTGTTCTCTTCATCGTCGCGGGACTTGCCGCGCAGATGCTGCTGCTGAAAACGGCCGGCTTTTCGATCGCAACCGGGATCCTGTTTGCCATGACCGCTGCCGGTTTCGGAAAGAGGAAGTTCTGGATCTCGCTGCCGGCGGGCATAGCCCTGTCTTTCGTGGTGTGGATCGTCTTCTCGCGCTTCCTGCAACTGTCCTTGCCGCCGGGGCCACTCGAACGGCTTTTCTTCTGAGGGGAAACCCGTGAATACGTTTGATTTCCTTCTCCAGGGGCTCGCGATCGCAGCCCAGCCGATCAACCTGTTCTACGCTTTGATCGGCGTGACACTCGGAACGCTTGTCGGCGTTTTGCCGGGGATCGGGCCTGCGCTCACCGTGGCTCTGCTACTGCCGGTGACCTATCAGCTTGATCCTGCCGGCTCGCTCATCATGTTCGCCGGCATCTACTACGGCGGCATGTATGGCGGCTCGACGACGTCGATCCTGCTCAACACGCCGGGCGAAAGCGCGTCCATCGTCACTGCGCTCGAGGGCAACAAGATGGCGCGTGCCGGCCGCGGTGGCCCGGCGCTTGCCACGGCTGCCATCGGCTCGTTCGTCGCCGGCCTGCTGGCGACCATTTCGCTCGCCTTCGTTGCCCCTTATGTCGTCAAATTCGCTCTGGCCTTCGGTCCGCGAGAGTATTTCGCTCTCATGGTGCTGGCCTTCGTTACGGTTTCCGCGGCGTTTGGCGATTCCACTCTGCGCGGCCTGACGGCCCTTTTTGTCGGCCTTGCCTTCTCGATCGTCGGCATCGACCAGTTGACCGGCCAGACCCGCCTAAGCTTCGGTGTGCCGGACCTGCTGGACGGTCTTGAAGTCACGACGCTTGCCGTTGCGATGTTCGCGATCGGCGAGACGCTCTATGTGGCGGCTCAGGGATCGCGCGCACCCGAGAAGGTCGAGGCTGTTCGTGGCTCGCTCTGGATGACCAAGTCTGACTGGAGCCGCTCCTGGAAACCCTGGCTGCGTGGGACGGCGATCGGCTTTCCGATTGGCGCAATGCCGGCCGGCGGTGCGGACGTTTCGAGCTTCCTGTCCTATTCCACCGAAAAGAACTTCTCCAAGCATCCCGAGGAATTCGGGCATGGTGCCATCGAAGGCGTTGCCGGGCCTGAGGCCGCGAACAATGCATCGGCTGCAGGAACGCTCGTTCCGCTGCTGACGCTCGGTCTGCCAACCACGGCGACGGCGGCGATCATGCTTGCGGGCTTCCAGCAGTTCGGTCTGCAGCCTGGACCGCTGCTGTTTGCGACCAATCCGCAGCTCGTCTGGGGCCTGATCGCCTCGCTGCTGATCGCCAACTTCATGCTCCTGGTGCTCAACCTGCCGCTGATCGGGCTCTGGGTCCGGCTGCTGACGGTGCCGAAGCCCTGGCTTTATGCCGGTATTCTGGTGTTTGCGACGCTCGGGACCATCGGTGCCAATCCGTCCGTCTTCGAACTTGGCCTTCTGCTGACGTTCGGTGTGCTCGGCTATGTTATGCGCGTCTTCGGTTATCCGATCGCGCCCGTCATCGTCGGGCTTATCCTCGGTCCCATGGCCGAGCAGCAGTTGCGTCGTGCGCTGTCGATCAGCCAGGGCGATCCGACGGTTCTGGTGACCTCGCCGATTGCGGCGGTGCTGCTGGTGCTGGCTGCCATCGCGCTCTTCGTCCCGATGATCCTGCGCGCCCGCGGCCGGGGTCAGGTTCTGGCCCAGGTTGCAGCCAGCGAAGACTGATTGATAAACTACCATGTGCCGATGCAGGATCTGATTAACTCGGCCTGCATCGGCTGCATGGCTGGCGTGACATTCCGTCCATTGTAATTGGGGCGTCAGAGTATCATCTTTTGCTTGCAAACAAGAAAGCGAGCAAAGAAATGTCTAGCATCCGCAAGTCCATCCAGCAGGGTTTCCTCGGTCGTGCCATCGCCGCATTCGGCGCTGCAAGCTCCGCAGCGGCCGCTGTCGAGGGACATCGCCGTCCGAAGGATCATCACCTGAAGACCCTCGGCATCAACCCGGCCGATTTTCCCCGCTACTGATTTTTGAAGTTATGATGACGGGCGCTTACGAGCGCCCGACCGGCGCTCAGCCTCCGAGGCTGCTGGCCTAGCGGCCCAGGCGATCGAGTGACGCGGTCAATGCAATCCTCACGCCGCCCGGCAGCCATTCGAACTCAATCTTGCCGTCCAGCTGATGGGTGGCACTGGTGCGGGCAAGCTTGCTGCCAAAGCCTTCCGCCTTCGGCGACGTGATCACCGCATCGGCCAACTCTTCCCACCACTGCAGTGTCAGACCTGACTCGTCGAGGTTCCAGTTCACCTTGAGATGCCCGTTGGCGTCCCGGAACGAACCATACTTCGCGGCATTGGTCGCCAGTTCGTGGAAGATCAGCGCGAAGCTGGTCGAGGCCTGAGGGCCGAGGCGCAGCTCCGGTCCTTCGATCGACACCTGCTTTTCCCGATTTGCCAGATGCGGCAGGAGAATTTCTTCCACCAAGGCATGGAATGCGACCGTGTCGTCCCGGTGAGTGCCGGAGACGATGGCCGGCTGGATCAAATGGTGCGCCTTGGCCAGAGCTTGCAGTCTGCCCTGAAGCGACTTTGCCATCTCTTCGACCGTGCTTGATGCTCTTGCGGTCATGTTGATCATGCCGGACGTGATCGCGAAGAGGTTTTTGACGCGGTGATTGAGTTCGCGCAGCAGTAGTTGCCGGGCCTCTTCCGCCACCTTCAGGTCATGGATATCGGTGCAGGTGCCGTACCAGCGGGTGATCTCGCCGGCTTCGTCACGCACGCACTGAGCGCGTCCGATCACCCAGCGATAGACGCCTGATCGGTGTCGGAGCCGGTACTCGACATGATAGGGCTCGCCCGTCGCAAGGCTGTGTCGCCAGCGTGTCGCCGCCTCGTTCCGATCGTCAGGATGGAACAGTTGTTGCCACTCGTGGCCATCCGTCTGTCCTTCCGGGACCCCGGTGTATTCGTACCAACGCTGGTTGAAGTAGTCGTGATAGCCATCGGGTCGGGTCGACCAGATCATTTGATCGATGGAATTGACGATCGCCTCGAAACGTTGCTCGCTTGCCCGTAGCGCTGCCATGGCAGTTGCGGCTTCGGTGACATCCGAGGCCTGGATGAAGATACCGGATGTCTGGCCGTTGGTGTCTTCGATCGGCTGGAAGACGAAGTCGACATAGCTGAGCTGCAGCTCGCCGTCAGTAAGCAAGAATTCTACGGGAACCGCCTTTCCCTGATAGGGCTCTCCGGTCGCGTAGACCCGGTTCAGAAGGTTTATGAAGCCCTGCGCCTCGACTTCGGGCAAAGCCTCCGCCACGGTACGGTCGAGGAGGTTGGTTCGCTGCACCAGGCGCTCGTAGGCCGGGTTTGCCAGCTTGTAGACATGCGAGGGTCCCTCGACGATTGCAATCGCGGCCGGGGCCTCCGCGAAGAGCCGGCCAAGCCGCGCGATCTCTTCTTGCGCCTGACGCTTTGCAAAAACGGCACCAGTGGTTTCGTTGCCCTGGTTGAAGATGCCGACGATCTCGCCAAACTCGTCCTGGATCGCGGTCATGCTGTAGTTCCAGTAGGTTTCCCTCTGGATGCCTTCGCGCACCATTGGCAGAAACTGGTCGTAGGTCGAAATGCCCTTGCCAGTCTTCATCACCTCTTCGAATTGCGGGCCTACCACTTCCCAGATGTCGGACCAGACTTCTGCGGCTGGACGGCCAAGTGCCCAGGGGTGACGCTCGGCGGGAATGGGGGACCAGCTGTCATTGTAAAGCAGTCTCAGGTCCGGTCCCCAGTAGATGGCCGTCGGGAAACTCGAATTCAGACAGATGGACAGGGCAGAGCGCAGAGCCGGCGGCCAGCTTTCGATCGGTCCGAGACCATCTGACCAATCGCGAGTGCGGATCAGCTCCGCCATCATGCCGCCGTTCTGCAGAAAGCCGGGCACAGCGTGTCGATGGTCTTCCGTGGACATCCGTTCGTGTTGCCTTGAGCTTAGCGTTACGGCCTTTGCGAATCAGATATGGCAAAGACAATCGCAAGTCCATCACCACATTGTGTGTTTGGGCGCGGATGTGACTGTCTCTTTCAAGTTGTCTCAATGATTGAGAAAAATCTTTGGCGCTGCGGAACTTTTCCGCAGGGGAGGCATTCCTTCCGCGGCCTGATCCAGGACAGAGTTTGAATGAGTGATCCTAACAATTCACGGCGCGACGCGAGGGACGCCGGCGACCGTCTCCTTGCTTCTCATCCTTCCGAGGATCCGTTCGCAGCGGCCTTCAAGGCCACGCGAATGCCTATGCTCATCACCGATCCGCGTCAGCACGACAATCCAATTATCTTCTGCAATCACGCCTTCATGGCGCTGACAGGCTATTCCTACAACGAACTGATCGGGCGGAATTGCCGGATGCTGCAGGGGCCCGATACGGATCCGGAGGCTGTAAGGCGTTTGCGTGAGGCGGTCGCAGCCCAGGAAGATCTGGCCCTCGACATTCTCAATTATCGCAAGGACGGGACGTCTTTCTGGAATGCGCTGTTTGTAAGCCCGGTGCGTGATGCCGCGGGCGAGGTCATCTACTTCTTCGCCTCCCAGCTCGACTTCACGACGATCAAGAGCAAGGAAAACGAACTTGCCGAGGCTCGTCAGTCGGCTGAGCAGGAAGTCGCCCGACGCACCAGCGATCTGTCCGATGCGCTGAAGGCGCAGACCCTGCTGGTCCACGAGGTGGACCATCGGGTGAAGAACAATCTTCTGACCATTGCATCCATCGTGAAGCTCCAAGCGCGCATGTCCGAGACGGATGTCGTCAAGCGGACGCTCTTCTCCGTACTCAACCGGGTGGAGGCTCTGAGTACCGTTCAGCGCAAGCTGTTCACCAGCAAGGATCTTGGACGCTTCGATGTGTCGGACTTTGCCAAGGATCTGATCGAAGATCTGGTGGGCGCCCTGAAACGTGACGATATCCGCATGACGACGGATCTTTCCCCGGTGCTCGTACCCGCAGTCAAGGCATCACCCCTTGCCCTGATCATCAACGAACTTGTTCTCGATGCCGTGCGTCGGGGTTTGAGTGACGGCGGCGGCGATATCCGTCTGGAGGTGAAGCGGACCAACGGTCATTTCCTCATTCGTGTCACCGACACGACTACACCGGTCTCGGTCAATCCCGAAGAGGAAGCCTTCGGAAAGCTGATGCTGGAGACCTGCGCCAAGCAGCTGGGTGCCGACATCCAGCGGGACGTGCAGGGTCACAGGACCGATGTGCTTGTCACCATGCTGGTCGAAGACATGAAGGATACGGACGTTTGAAGATCATGATCGTCGAAGACGAGGCCCTGCTGGCCCTCGAGCTGGAACTTGAAGTCGAAGCTGCCGGACATGTCGTCGTCGGCACCGCGTCTTCGCGCAAGGCCGCCTTCGATCTCCTCGACCGTGATCTGCCTGAATTTGCATTTGTCGACGTGCATCTGAGCGACGGACCGTCCGGCATTGAAATCGGGCGTCGACTTGCCGAACGGGATATCCCGTTCGTCTTTGTCACTGGGAACGTCAAACGCATTCCAGATGATTTCGTCGGCGCGATCGGTGCGATCGAGAAGCCTTATACGATGAACGGCCTGCAGAATGCGCTGACCTATATCAGCGCCACGGTCGAAGGACGCCAGACCATTACCGCACCCCCGGGTCTCATCCTGGCATCGCGCGCGCCGTCCCCTTAAAACGAAAGCGTTTCACAGGTCCGGCGCGGCCCGCCACCATAGGGCTGGTAGGTGTTGTCCGTCGGCCGGTAGGAGCGGTAGCGCTCCATGCAGGTCATGACGTGTTCTTCATCCAGGGCGTAGGTCTCCGCCGGCATTTCACCACCGCTCACGGTTACAAGCTCGGCATCGGTATCCGCGGTTGGCATGCCAGTCTGCGCTTCGAACGGCGAGGTGCAGGGACGGGGGTCGCCGCTGAAACTGCGATAGGTGTTGCTCATCGGATTATAGGAGCGGTAGCGGGCGCTGCACCAGGCAAAGTGCTCCGGCGGCAAGACATCGACACTCGTCATTTCGGCGTCGGTCTCGCTTCCGCCTGCTGCGTCCACAATTGAGGCCACTTCCGCACTCAGAGAAGCGGTGGTCCGCTCTGTGGGAAGTTCTGCGCTTGTTGCAGTCTCCTGCTGCCCGCCGCTCATCACCACATGGCTCGCATATCGCGGCGGCAGGCGTTCCAGCGTCTGATGGTTCCGGTCGATGCGCACCGGCTCGGTGGTCCAGAGATCCTTGATATCAAGACCGGTGAAGCGGTGTGGATTTTCCTCGGGCGACAGGGCCGAGGATGCGAGCACGACGCCACCGATCACCATTCCGGCGGAGAGGGCCGAGGCTGCGAGCAGTTGTAGAACGGGTTTCATGGGGAGGCTCCATCCATCGTCTTGTGACGAGAGAATGAAGTTCTCCGTGGACGGTTCCCGATGAAACTTCTCCGCCGTTCATTCGGCGGAGAGGCGCGGTGAAATAGGGACACATTCCCCAGTGTCAGTGATTGTGGCGCGGTGGCGTCTTCGAAATCTGCCTGAAGGTTTCGGCGTCCCGGATGGTTGCCCCATCGGCCAGTTGCGTCACCGTCTGGCGATAAAGCCGCTGCCACGGCGTTGCGTCCGCAGGTACGGCTGGGATGCCAGCCACCTGTCGTCTGGCGATCTCCGCCTCGTCCACGAGCATGTCGCAACGACCCTTGTTCAGGTCGATTTGAATGACATCTCCGGTGCGGACCCAGGCCAACCCGCCGCCGGCAGCGCTCTCCGGTGATGCGTTCAGGATGGAGGGGCTGTCCGCGGTCCCTGACTGGCGACCATCGCCAATCGTTGGCAGGCTGAGGATCCCGCGTTGGATCAGGTGATCTGGCGGCTGCATGTTGACGACCTCCGCCGAGCCCGGCCATCCAAGCGGACCGGCGCCCCTGATCACAAGGATGCAGTTCTCGTCGATGCCAAGCTCGGGATCGTTGATACGGCGGTGGTAGTCTTCCGAGCCGTCGAAGACGATCGCGCGCCCCTCGAAGATACCTTCACGTCCTTCCTCCATGAGATAACGCTGACGGAAGCCTTCCGAAATCACGCTGGTCTTCATGATGGCGAAGTCGAAGAGATTGCCTTTGAGAACGACAAAGCCGGCACGTTCCCGCATCGGCTCGTTATAGGGCTTGATCACTTCGCGATCCGTGGCCTCCCGGCCCTCCAGGTTTTTCGCCATGTTGCTGCCCGTTACCGTGCGGCAGTTCCCGTCGATCTTGCCGGCCTGCATCAGCTCCCACATGATTGCAGGCACACCACCTGCGCGGTGAAAGCGTTCGCCCAGATAGGCTCCGGCCGGCTGAACATTTGCGAGGAGCGGGATGTCGTAACCGTGAACCTGCCAATCCTCCGGCAAGAGTTCAACGCCGGCATGCTTGGCCATCGCCATCAGATGCGGCTGAGCGTTGGTCGAGCCGCCGATGGCGGAATTGACCCGGATCGCATTGAGGAACGCTTCGCGGGTCAGGATATCCGAGGGGCGAATGTCCTCCAGCACCAGTTCGACCGCTCGCTTGCCGGTGCGATAGGCGATCTGACCACGCTCACGATAGGCTGCGGGAATTGCGGCGCAGCCGGTGAGCGACATGCCAAGCGCCTCTGCCATGGCGTTCATCGTGGATGCCGTTCCCATCGTGTTGCAATGGCCAGGCGAGGGGGCGGAATCGAGCGCGCGTTCCAGGAACTCTTCACGGGTGATTTCGCCCGCCGCATATTTGCGCCGTGAGCGCCAGATGACGGTGCCGGACCCCACCAGCTCGCCGTCGTGCCAGCCGTCCAGCATCGGGCCACCTGAGAGAACGATGGCCGGGATGTCGACAGTGGACGCCGCCATCAGCGCCGATGGCGTGGTCTTGTCGCAGCCGGTCGTGAGGACGACGCCGTCAAAGGGGTAGCCGTATAGAAGTTCGACGAGGCCCAGATAGGCAAGATTGCGATCAAGGGCCGCCGTGGGTCGCTTGCAGTTCTCGAAGAGAGGATGCGATGGAAACTCGATCGGGATACCGCCGGCGTCGCGGATGCCGTCGCGCACGCGCTTGGCAAGTTCCAGGTGATGACGGTTGCACGGATTGATGTCTGATCCCGATTGGGCAATGCCGATGATCGGCTTGCCGGACCGCAGTTCTTCCGGCGTCGTGCCGTAGTTCATGAAGCGCTCGAGATAGAGCGCCGTCATGTCGAGATGGTCGGGGTTGTCGAACCAGTCCTGCGAGCGGAGGCGGCGTTTCGGCTTTTCAGTCTCAGTCATCTGCTGCACCTGTGCGGTGGTTGATCTTTTCGAGGTAAAGAAGAAGGGCGCTGTGATCGAGATCGCCGTTCCCATCCGCCACAAAGCTGTCGAAGGCCTCGCGCACATCCGCGGTCAGCGGCAGGTCGAGGCTATAGGTCTCGGCCATGGCAACCACGGCGTTGAGGTCCTTCAGTTGCAGACGCGACGGGCCTCCCGGCTCGAAGCGTCGGTCGACCATGCGCTGGCCATGAAGCTCGAGGATCCGGCTTTCTGCAAAGCCGCCACGGATTGCCTGGCGGAATTTTTCCCGTGAGGCGCCGCCGGCTTCGACGAGCATCATCGCTTCGGCGATTGCGCCAATGGTGATGGCGACGATCTGTTGATTGGCGAGCTTGCAGATCTGGCCGGCGCCGGAGGGGCCGACATGGGTGACGCGACCAAGCGGCGCAAGGACATCCGCAAGGCTCTCGACGGTCTCGGGATCGCCTCCGGCCATGATCGCGAGCGTTCCGGCTTCAGCGCCGACGACGCCACCCGACACGGGGGCATCTACATGCGCGACGCCGAGCGTTGTCAGTCTCCTTGCGTGATCTCTCGCAATCGGGGGGGCGATGGAAGAGGTGTCGATGACGACTGCCCCCTTCTTGAGCGCGGTGGCAACGCCCTGCGTGAAGAGGACATCCTCGACGGCGATCCCATCAGACAACATTGTAAAGACGACGTCTGCTCCTTGCACAGCCTCTGCCGGATTGGATGCCAGCCGGGCGCCGGATGCTGCCAGGGGCGCAGATTTGCTGGCATCGCGGTTCCAGGCCGTCACCGGAAAGCCCGCTGCCAACAGACGGAGCACCATTGGTGCCCCCATGAGGCCCGTGCCGAGAAACGCGATCTGCTTCGTTGCTTTTGTCGTCACAGGTTTCCTCCCAACTCATCCTCGATGTGCACCCGGATGATCTCGTCAAATGAGCTTTCCGCTGCAAAGCCGAGTGCGCGAGCCCGTGTCGCTTCAAAGCCTGGCGGCCATCCGGCACAGATGCGCTTGATCATTTCATCGGGCTCACGGCGTATCAGCTTGACCGCACGGTCACCCGCCACGCGGCGTAGCGCTTCAATCTGTTCGCCGACCGTCGCACTGACACCCGGCATCGAGAGATTGCGCCGTGAGCCGACCTTTTCGAGATCGATTGTCGCCGCGTGGAGCAGAAAGCCGACCGCAGAGCGTGGCGAGGCATGCCAGTGACGAACATCGTCGCCGACGGGGAGGACGGCCTCTTCGCCGACCAGCGGCTCGCGCAGGATGTTGGAAAAGAAGCCTGACGCCGCCTTGTTGGGCTTGCCCGGCCGAATGCAGATCGTCGGAAGCCGGATGCCGATGCCGTCGAAATAGCCCTTGCGAGAATAATCCGACAGCAGCAGTTCGCAGATCGCCTTCTGCGTCCCGTAGCTGGTGAGGGGGGTCGTGTGAAAATCGTCAGAGATTGGGAAATCGAAGGGGGCGCCGACAACGGCGATCGAGGACGTGAAGACGACGCGAGGTCGGTAGCCGTCGGCATGGTGAGCGAGGCGGATGGCTTCAAACAGGTAGCGCGTCCCGTCGAGATTCATGCGGTAGCCTTTCTCGAAGTCGAGCTCCGCTTCGCCTGAGACGATCGCTGCAAGGTGGAAGATGACGGCCGGACGGGAGGCAATCAGGCGTTCTGCAGCTCCCGGTTCGGACAGGTCAGCGGTTTCGATCGATAGCTTGCCGTCAAATCCGAATGGCCCCTCTGCTGGCACGACATCCGCGAGCGTCATCGCAGCGATGGGCTTGCCTTGGAGCTCGCCATCTGTCGTCAGGCGCTGGGCCAGCTTCTGGCCCACCATTCCGGCGGCGCCAATAATCAGGACATGCATGAGCGACTTCCTCCCGCTTCATTCTTCGGTCCTAGGCGCCCGGGCACAAGAGCCATGGTGAAAAACAATTTGTAGGGTTGTCTGATAACTCTATGCCATGCGGATTGAAACCGAATTGTACGGAAGACCGCTTCGGCATGAGAAAAGCGAATGAGGGCAGGGTGGCATCAACTCCGGTTGCCAATTGAATTTCACCGCGGATTCATGAAATACCGGAGAGGTGGCAAGGAGACTTAAGGGCATGTCGATCGATCTCGGGCAGATCAGCTTCGGACAAATCAGGCGCAGCGAGCACCTGCCCGCCCGCATTGCCGCCCAGCTGGCGGATGAAATCAGTCTCGGGCGCTTGAAGCCCGGTGAACGCCTGCCGACGGAACACGTGCTGGCAAAGACCCTCGGCGTCAGTCGCTCCGTCGTGCGCGAGGCGATCGCCCAGCTGCGCAACGAGGGGCTGGTCGAGACCCGGCAGGGTGTCGGCGCATTCGTCAGCGAGCCTTCGGGTCGCCCCATCCGGATCAAGGACGGCGAACTTTCCACACCCCAAAGCTTTCGGGCTCTGTTCCAGTTGCGCGTTCCGCTGGAGATCGAAGCGGCTGGCCTTGCTGCCGTCCATCACACCGTGGCCGATCTGGCAAAGATCGATGAAGCGCTTTCCCGCATGACCGGTGCCGAGAAATGGACAGAGCAGGGGATTGTTGCGGATCTCGCCTTTCACCGGGCCGTCGCCGAAGCGACCCACAACGAGTATTTCGCGCTGTTCATCGGCTTCATTGCCGAGCGGATCAGCCTGGCCATCGACGCTGCCCGGTCAAGAGCTGTCCTCGAGGAGATCGTGGAGGTCACGATCGCAGAGCACGTGCTTTTGAGAGACGCGATTGCAGGTCGCGATGCGAAGGCAGCACGTGAGGCGATGCGCGCTCACCTGCATGGGGCTGCAAGCCGCATCGATCTCAGCCTCGAACAATTCTGAAAATGCCGCGGGGACTGGCTCCTCTCCCCAGGCGAGCGGATGGGTAGACAGTCCCGATTTATCGCCCTACAAAACATCGAAATAGTTGTCAGACATCCTGACAATGGAGTGCGCCGATTGCTGGCCAGCACCTGGCACATGGAGGAGGTCCATCTTGCAACCCGAACACCTGCAATCCGCCTATATTCTGCCAGTGAACGCTTCGGAAGCCATTCTTGTCGGGCGTGTCTGGGTCAACGCTGTGGGTGGACCGTGCCCGGTTCTTGTGCGTGACGGGATGCTGCTGGACCTGACGGGGCTTGCTGCCACCGCGTCGGGACTGTTTGAAATCGACGATCTTGCGGCGCATCTCGCGACTAGCGAGGATCTGCCGGTTCTTGGATCGGTCGATGCCTTCCTGTCCGGAGAGGCGGGTCGGCTGCTTGCGCCGATCGACCTTCAGGCCGTCAAGGCCGCGGGTGTTACCTTTGCCGACAGCATGCTGGAGCGGGTCATCGAGGAGCAGGCCAAGGGTGATTCCGGCCGAGCCCAGGCAATCCGTGAAAAGCTTGCACCTGTATTGGGCGATAGTCTTCGGGGACTGGTCGCCGGGTCCGAGCAGGCGGCCAAGGTCAAAGCTCTGCTGCAGGACATGGGGCTCTGGTCCCAATATCTGGAAGTCGGTATCGGTCCCGACGCCGAGATCTTCACCAAGGCCCAACCCATGTCATCCGTCACGTGCGGGGACAAGGTGGGTATTCATCCGATTTCCCAGTGGAACAACCCGGAGCCCGAGATCGTGCTCGCCGTCCGCTCAGACGGCACGATCATTGGCGCTACGCTCGGCAACGACGTCAATCTGCGCGATGTGGAGGGCCGTTCTGCGCTGCTTCTGGGCAAGGCGAAAGACAACAATGCCTCCTGCTCGATTGGTCCGTTCGTCAGGCTTTTTCACGGGGATTTCACCCTGGATGTGTTGCGCCGCGTGCGCGTCTCGCTGCTCGTGCGGGGCGAGGACGGCTTCGAGATGACCGGAGAAAGCGCGATGGAGGCCATCAGCCGCACACCTGAGAACCTTGTGTCCCAGTTGCGCAACCGTAATCATCAGTATCCCGACGGTGCCGTTCTTTTTCTTGGGACCATGTTTGCGCCGGTCAAGGACCGACGGGGAGCCGGATTGGGCTTCACCCATGAAGTCGGTGACCGGGTCGAAATCTCCACGCCGGAGCTGGGACGCCTTGTGAACTGGGTCGATCGAACAGATGCCTGCGCAGAATGGACTTTCGGCACCCGAGCGCTGTTTGACAATCTTGCTCGTCGCGGCCTCCTGGCGACCGGCCACTAGGTTTTCATTCGGGGACGGAGGGCAAAACCTTGTCCTTCTTCTTCAGTTGCTGCTCACGGAAGAAGATGAACAGGCCTGAGCCGACGATCAGGGTTGCCCCGACGACCATGGTCAGACGCGGGACCTCGCCGAACAGGAAGTAACCGAAGACCACGGCCCAGAGCAGCAAGGTATATTGCAGCGGTGCCACGGTTGCCGCATCCGAGATCTTCAGGGCGCGGTTTACGAGCATATGCGCGCTCATCGCGACAATGCCGAGCAGGCCCAGAAGAAGTACCTGGTTGACCGATGTCAGTGGCGTCCAGCCGAAGGGGGCTGCCACGAGCCCGACGATAGCCGCGCCACCAGTCTGAAATAGCACGAGGGTCTTGTCAGGCGTGCCTCTCAGGCTGCGGCCCGACAGCATCATGAAGGCAAAGGCGGCTGTGCCGATGATCGAAATCAGGGCGGGCGCGGTGAACATGGCGCTCGACGGTTCGAGGGTGATGATCACGCCGACGAAACCCACCCCGATGGCTGTCCAGCGACGCCAGCCGACTTTCTCGCCCAGAAGAAATGGCGCAGCCGCCGCGACATAGATGGGTGCCGCCAACCAGTAGGTCATCACGTCCGCCAGCGGCAGGTACATGACCGCATAGTAGAAGCAAAAG
Source organism: Rhizobiaceae bacterium (assembly GCA_027484835.1). GTDB lineage: Bacteria > Pseudomonadota > Alphaproteobacteria > Rhizobiales > Rhizobiaceae > Allorhizobium. The sequence continues at coordinate 26,067 of JAIXSF010000444.1, forward strand.
AGTTCGAGCGTGGACAGGACGACCCGGGTGAACTGC
>JAIXSF010000437.1 GCA_027484835.1 Rhizobiaceae bacterium
CCGAGATCATGCGCCGCGACGGACGACAAAGCCCCGTTGAAAGACCCGACAGGGGTTCTGGCAGCGCTCGCGATGACGATGGACGGGGTGCTCATGGACGTCTCCTCGGGTTTTGTGATTGAGGAGAAACTGACAAAGACTGCCGCCGGTGTCAAACAAGATAAACCCTCACTTCTCGTTCTTTGGTTGCGCTTGCCTGGCTTTCGTCAAATGCCGATCCTGCATCGCACAAAGAGATTGTCACCGGACTTCATTTGCGCTTACACTCCGGCCCGGGAAGAGCAAAAACAATCGAAAAACGACGGGTTAGGAGACAGAAATGGCCAAAGCCGATGGCGAAATCGTTATCAAGAAATACGCCAATCGACGCCTCTACAACACCGGGACGAGCACCTACGTCACCCTCGAGGACCTGGCCAAGATGGTCAAGAAGGGCGAGGATTTCCTGGTTCAGGATGCCAAGTCCGGGGAGGACATCACGCATTCCGTCCTGACCCAAATCATCTTCGAACAGGAGTCGAAGACCGGCAATACCCTGCTGCCGATTTCCTTCCTGCGCCAGCTCATCAGCTATTATGGCGACCAGATGCAGATGGTCGTTCCGAGCTTCCTCGAGCACTCGATGAAGGCCTTCACCGAGCAGCAGACGCAGATGCGCGAGCAGATGACAAAGGCCTTCGGCGATCATCCGCTGTCCAAAAACCTGCAGATGCCGATACAACTCATGGAAGAGCAGGTGAAGCGGAACACCGAGATGTTCCAGCAGGCGATGCAGATGTTCTCTCCGTTCCTCGGAGGCCAGCAGCCGGCCAAGGAGACGAAGAAGGCGGAGGCCAAGGATATCGACGAGCTGAAGGAGCAATTGCGCTCCCTGCAGAACAAACTCGACAATCTCTGACAAGCGAGGCCCCGGAAGGGGCCTTTTTCATGTCCCGATCAAAGGCCGATCGAGACGTCGCGACCAGCGGCCCGATTGGAAATCGTAAAGCCGGCGACCACGTCGATGAATGCAATGACCATCAGGCTGAAGAAGAGCTGGGTGGCAGCCTCGCGCACAAGCAGGAACTCCACGAGAAATCCGACGAAGACAAGCATCGACAACATGTGGTTCATCAATGAACCGCGTGTGCTGAGCGTTGCCTTCAGGACCTCGAAGAACAGGGCCACCAGTGCCGAAAGGATGACGAGATCGCCGAGCGTCATCGTCCAGACCGCGCCTGACAACATCGGCACGGTCATGATCACGCCCGAGAACGCCGCAACGCCACTTCCCAACATCACGGCATTGTAGAAGACGAAAGGCACGATCATCAGTGGCACGGCGATCAGCATGCAGACATCCTTCCTGGCAATGCAACAGCGCCGGTTCGGCAGCTGTCAGCGGCGCGATTTAACTATGGCTCAGGACAAATGAAAAGGCCGGCGCAAGCGCCGGCCCTTCGAAGCAGTCAGTCAAAGCGCAAGAATTATGCGCTTTCCTTCGGCGTCAGAACCTGACGGCCGCGATACATACCGGTCTTCAGATCGATATGGTGCGGACGGCGCAGTTCGCCGGAATTCTTGTCCTCGACATAGGTCGGGGCCTTCAGCGCGTCAGCAGAGCGGCGCATACCGCGCTTGGACGGGCTTGTTTTTCTTTTCGGTACAGCCATTTTCGTTACTCCACGTGACGGACAAAACAGGTTTAGCGGCCTCGATGAGGCCGGACAGAACCTGTCTCGATCTCGGAATTTGGCGGGCTTATACATGCCCCAAGTGGGTTTGACCAGTCCCCAGGACACTTTTTTCGAATCTAAGGCAGCCCGCTTCAAGCCTCGTCTTCGGGCACGATCCAGGGTTCAGCAAGGGCCGCCTCTTCCCAGGCAAGCCAGGCCGGATGCGCTCTCACGGCGTCCATATAGGCGATCGTCTCCGCATCACTTACCAGATCGTAGGCTGCAAAGCGATTTACGACCGGGGCAAACATGGCATCTGCCGCAGAAAATGTCCCGAACAGGAAGGGACCGCCCGAACGTTTCAGCATCTCGCGCCAGATCGCCTCGATGCGCGCGACATCGCCAGTCACTCCCTCCGGCAGCGGGATTGCCTTCACTGGCCGACGAAGGTTCATCGGACAGGCGCTGCGCAACGCCCGAAAGCCGGACAGCATTTCCATCGAGATGGAACGCGCCAGCGAACGGCTCTCGGCGTCCTTCGGCCAGAGCCCCGCATCCGGATAGAGTTCGGCGACATATTCGATGATCGCCAGCGATTCCCAGACACGGACCTTGCCGTGATGCAGCACCGGGACCTTGCCGGTCGGCGAAAGCTCCCGGAACCGCGGATGCGTGGCGCCCGGGCCGAACGGGATCAGTTCTTCGCGAAACGGGATGCCGGCCGCCGTGAGCGCGATCCAAGGCCGAAAGGACCAGGAGGAGTAGTTCTTGTTGGCGATGTAGAGAATGAGTTCTGTCATGATGCCTTCCGGTCGATTGGACTACGATCCTAACCGGATCCGGCGTCCGGAGACCAACGAAAGCTTTTGATCCTAGTCGTAAAGACAAGTGATGTAATCACCCGATGCGCGGGCGCGCCTGTCGACAACGCCGGCCAGACGCTTCAAGCCCGGACCGGGCTTGCTGGCGACGCGGTCGATCGGGTTGGGTAGCGACACCGCAAGGAGGGCTGCCTGCTGGCGGCTGAGCTTGGCGGCGGATGTTTTGAAATGATGGCGGGCTGCTGCCTCGATTCCGTAGATGCCAGGGCCCCATTCGGCGACATTGAGATAGATCTCCATCGTCCGTTCTTTCGGCCAGACAGTGTCGAGCGCCATGGCGAGGGGAAGCTCAAGGCCCTTGCGGACAAAGGATCGGCCGTTCCAGAGGAATAGGTTCTTGGCCGTCTGCATCGGGATCGTGCTTGCGCCGCGGGTCGCCTCGCCTGCCATTGCATCGTCGATGACGGATTGCAGCTGGTTCCAGTCGACCCCGCCATGATTACAGAACTGGCCGTCCTCCGACATCATCACCGCCTTGACGACATTGGGCGAGATATCTTCGAAGTCTACCCAGCGGCGGTCATAACCCTGGAAGGTCGCGAGATCGGCCAACATCAAGGTCGACACGGGCCGGACGAAATCCAGCCGGTAGAGCAGGATCAGCAGATACGGCCCGACGAGGATGACAAGCAAAGCGATCAGCACGGCCCGGATGATCCGGGGCCTCAGCCTCCGTTCTTCCGTCGGCGCAACCTGCTCGTCTTGCTCCAATGCCTCGACTTCCAGTGTCAATGAAGTGGCGTCCGTGATCGATGATGGACCCTCATAGCCGTCCTCTTGGCAAATGACCAGTCTGGGTGCGCTGATCCGCGCCATTCCCACGCTGAATTTCCCGTTGCTTGACAGGGGGTAGCGTGCCAAATAGCCCGCATGACCAAGAGCGCCGATGCCTTCGAAAAAAGTCTGTCCGCCCATGCCGAGATCGTCGAGGCAAGGCTCGCCGTGCTGCTCGACGGGACTCCCCGTCCGGCGGAAATCGCACGGCCGCGGCAACTGATCGAGGCCATGCATTATGGAGCCCTGAACGGCGGCAAGCGGCTGC
>JAIXSF010000335.1 GCA_027484835.1 Rhizobiaceae bacterium
CCGTGCTCGTGAAGAGGTCACGGTGTCGCGCACCGAGCTTTCGATCCGCAAATTCACCCCGACGGGCCGAATGACGGAGCATACCTTCAAGACGCTCTGGGCTCGCTTCTTCGTGCAGCGACACGAGGAGTTCGGCATCACGTCGATGGCAGTGGCCGGCGAAGGGCGGCAGACCGATATCGGCTCTTTCCTAAACCCCGATGATCGCGAGAGTTTCGCAAAGGCCATGACGGGCGCGCTGGCAACGGCAAAGCAGCGCATCTGACCTTCCAACCCAAGCGCAAGAAACGGGTGGCGTCTTGCCTCTCGCCATGGTGAAGTCCGTGTCAGATGAGGATTTCGCCATGACGCTCGCCCAACAGATCGATCTTTCCCGCACCACCGACATCACGCCCGACGGCTCTGACTACGAGACCGTGCGGCAGATAATCGAGATGCTGACGCTGGACTATCAGAGCCAGCCGCCGCTTGAGACGATTGCCGAACGTCTTGGCCAATCGCCGACGCAGTTGCAAAAGACCTTCACCCGCTGGGCGGGCCTTTCTCCGAAAGCCTTCCTGCAAGCCGTAACGCTTGATCATGCGAAGCGCCTTCTGGGTCGCGAGGAAATGCCGCTGCTCGAGACATCGCTCGAGCTGGGGCTGTCGGGCCCGGGGCGGTTGCACGATCTGTTTGTCACTCATGAAGCGATGAGCCCGGGCGAATGGAAGGCGCGGGGTGCCGGGCTCATCATCCGCTACGGCTATCATCCGTCGCCCTTCGGGCTAGCACTCGTCATGATCACGGACCGGGGGCTGGCGGGACTGGCCTTTGCCGATGTGGGCGGGGAGGTCGCCTGTTTCGACGACATGGCGAAACGCTGGCCGAATGCCCATTACGTTGAGGATGTGGAGGCCACGGCGTCGTATGCGGCGCGCGTCTTCCATCCCGAGCGCTGGTCGGCGGAGGAACCCTTGCGCGTCGTCTTGATCGGCTCGGACTTCCAGATTCGCGTCTGGGAGAGCCTGCTCGAAATCCCGCTCGGCCGTGCCGTTACCTATTCAGACATAGCCCATAAAATCGGCCAGCCGACAGCCAGCCGTGCGGTGGGCGCCGCCGTCGGCCGCAATCCGATTTCCTTCGTCGTGCCGTGTCACCGGGCGCTCGGCAAGAGCGGCGCGCTCACCGGGTATCACTGGGGCCTGACCCGCAAGCGCGCCATGCTCGGCTGGGAAGCCGGCAAGGCGTGAGCGCGCGAGGTGCTTTCCGAAATTCCGCTTCTGTGCGAGGTTGAACCGTACGCAACACGGTTCAACTCCCTGACGACATCAGCCGCCGGATCGACAGTCTGGTCGAGCAGAGCAAACTCTCCCGCGATCAGATCGTAGAGGATGCGCTTGCCCAGGGACGCTCGCTCGCATCGCAAAAGCAATGGGTAACCGGTGTGCTGGAAGGGCTGGCAGAGGCTGAACGCGGTGACTTCGCCAGCGAAGCCGAAATCGATGCCGTGTGCCGTGCCTGGCCAGCGCAGCTCTAGACCGCCAGCCCCAACAACTCCCGTGCCGCCGCCTCATCCGTGATCAGCGTGTTGCAGCCGATCCTGCGGATTGTCGCGTGGATCGCCTTGGCACGGTGTGCCCCACCCGAAGACAGCACGATGTGCTTTGCCTTCTTCAGCGTGTCCAGATCGACCGACATCACGCGCTCGTTGATCGGGTGGGCGACAGAGTTTCCGTCCGCATCGAGGAAGTTGAACATGGTGTCACACACGCAGCCGGCATCGACCAGTTCCATCAGCGTCTGGTGGCTGATGAAGCCTTCCGAGAGCGAGGTGGAATGCGGTCCGATATCGCCACAGGAGACGATGGCGAGGTCAAGGTTTTCGGCGAGATCGTAGATTGCCTTCAGCCCGCATTCCTCGATCAGCGCCCGTTTGGTCGCTACGGAATCGACGAGGAGGGGGGCGAGAAACATGTAGCATTCGGCGCCAAGCTGGCTTGCCAGCCGCCAGGTGTAGTCGATCGGGTTCGTCTGGCGGACCGCGACGATGCCGCCCAGCAGGGAGACAACCTTGCAGTTCTCGCGGTTCGGCGGGCGGAAGCCGGCGAGCGACGCCGTCATCGTCCGGCCCCAGCCGACGCCGATCGTCATGTCATTGGTGACGACTTCGGTGAGGAACTGGCCGAGTGCAAGGCCCACGGCCTTGGCGATGGAGGCTGCATCCTGGGTGTCCGGCGAGGGCACGACGACGGCCTCGTCGAGGCCATAGGCCTTTTCAAGCCTCACAGCGAGATCGACGCAATCGGCCACGCCGTCGCTGATCCAGATCTGCACTTCGGCGCGCTTTCGTGCCTCTTCCAGCATGCGGATAACCGTCGACCGGCTGATGCCGAGACGATCCGCGACGTCCTTCTGAGTGAGGCCCTCGTTATAGTAGAGCCAGGCCGCACGGATGCGCAGCGCCGCTGCGTCCGAATAGGTCGAATGGGTGTCGCGTCTGAGCTTCGCCAAGATTTCTCTCGATTTTGGGAACTTCCAGCGCGCA
>JAIXSF010000094.1 GCA_027484835.1 Rhizobiaceae bacterium
CGGAATTGGCCTTTTCCACTGCATCCATGGCGAGGAAACGGATCGCATTCGCCATCCGCTGATGTTTTTCGGGAGAAATCATGGCTTATCCGCTTGTTCCGGGGCTTCGAGATACGGCCCGCCGAGACGGGCCGTCTGAACGGGGGTGATCCTTAGCAGGTGCATCGCGCAAGTCAACAAATGGGCCGGGGCAGGGCGTTTTGTGAGGCAATAAAACATCGATTTGCCTCTTTGCTGTGCGGCTTTCGAAAATGACTTTCGACGCAGCAAATTGAAACAGTCGTCCACAGAATTGGCCTCACAGATGGGCTTGCGGTTTATTGACGCGTGGCGATGCCGGGGCTTAGTGTCGCCCCTCGAACGATCGGGGCGGCCACGACGATTCGTGTAGCGAACAGACTTCACTGAGGCAGGGGCAAAGGAATGCCGGCGGAAAATTCGGTGGATGCCGCGCTCGCAGCGCTCCGTCAGGCTGTAGCCGGGCTCGAGAACGCCGTCGATATGCGCTTCGAAGCGGAACGGGAGAGCCATGAGATCGACGGCGAAGTGCGCCGGGTCCATGCCGATCGCGCGAGGCTGGCACAGGAGCTCGACCAGTCCGAGTTTCGGGCGAACCGGCTCGAAGAGGTCAATCGCGAGGTATCGCGGCGCCTGGTCACGGCCATGGAAACGATCCGGGCGGTGCTCGACCGCTGAATTTTTGCTGGTGAACCGGATGTTGCTTACGGCGCAGACGCGCCGCGCGTAGGAAAGAGTTGGAAGGCCGATGGCGCAGGTCACAGTCACGATCGACGGAAAAGCCTATCGCATGGCCTGCGAAGAGGGTCAGGAAGCGCATCTGACCGAGCTTGCGAGCCAGTTCGACCGCTATGTGGGGCACCTGAAGGGCCAGTTTGGCGAAATCGGCGATCTCCGGCTTACGGTGATGGCCGGGATCATGGTCATGGATGAAATGGCCGACCTCAATCGGCGACTGGCAGCTGCCGAGGCGGAACTCGCTGGCTTCCGTGACGGACGCGACACGGTGCTGTCTGGTGTCCATCATCGCGAAGAGGCCGTGGCTCACGCGATCGCCGATCTCGCGGAGCGGCTGAACGGGATCACCCGCAAGCTGACCCAGCGACCGGCAGCACAGCCGCAGGCCTGAGGACTATTTGCCAAGCCCACTGGCGGAGCCGTCACGAAGCGCCTATATCTGAGTTGCGGTCTGCGCCTCACGACAGGAACCACAATCCCTGGGGCCATACTCGATCCAAAGGGAGCTGTCCCTGGCCGGGCCCGTGGGCTCGGACATATGGCGCCCACCTACGTTTGTAGGCACCCAGGATCGTAAATCTCCATCGGTTGCCGTGGATCGCACTCTTCCTATTCCAAGATCTGACGAAAAAAGCCGCCGCGATCGCTCGCGACGGCTTTTCGATGTCTGGGCCTCCGGGATCAGAATTCTTCCCAGTTGTCCTGCGAAGCGGCTGCGGCCGTGTTGCCGCCGCCGAAGGCCTTGGCGAGATTGCCGACCATCTTGCGGGCAGGCGACGCGACCGGCCTTGTTTCGGTCGCAGCACTTGCCGGGCGCATGGCTGGACGGGCAACCGGGGCCGACGGCGCGTAGGCCGGTGCAGCGGCGCGCGCGACAGGCTGTGCGCCGCCTGCGGTGCGGAACTGCGAGACGAGGCCGGCGAGGTTGCGGGCGCTGTCTGCGAGGCGATGGGTGACGGCCGTTGCTTCCTCAACCATGGCGGCGTTCTTCTGGGTGAACTGGTCCATGTGATTGACCGAGCCGTTGATCTCGTGGAGCGCAGTCGACTGTTCGCGGGCGGCAGAGGCGATCGCCGTGATGTGGTCGTTGATGACGGCCACCTGGTTGGAGATCTCGCCGAGTGCGGAGCCGGTCTGCTGGACCAGAGACACGCCACCAGCCACGGCTTCACCCGACTTGTTGATCAGCGCCTTGATGTCCTTGGCAGCATTGGCCGAACGCTGGGCGAGTTCACGAACTTCCTGAGCGACAACTGCGAAGCCCTTGCCGGCTTCACCAGCGCGAGCTGCCTCGACGCCGGCATTCAGCGCCAAGAGGTTGGTCTGGAAGGCGATCTCGTCGATAACGTTGATGATCTTCGAGATTTCGCTCGATGCCTGCTCGATGCGGCTCATGGCCTCGATGGCGTCAGAGACAACCTTGCTCGAGTTTTCGGTGCTCTGGCGAGCCTTGGTCGCCATGGTGGCGGCTTCGTCGGCCTTGGCGGAGGAGCCACGGACGGTCGAGGTGATTTCCTCAAGCGCAGCGGAGGTTTCCTCAAGCGAGGCAGCCTGCTGTTCGGTGCGCTTCGACAGGTCGTCGGTCGCCGAGCGCATTTCGGCTGAGCTTGCCTCGATGCCGGAGGTTTCGTTGCGGATTTCGGCAAGCGTGGTGCTGAGCTTCTCGACGGAGGCGTTGAAGTCGACGCGCAGGCGATCCAGATTGCCGGCAAATGCGCGATCGATGCGGACCGTCAGGTCGCCATCGCTCAGACGGTTCAGAGAATTGGCGAGAACGTCGACGGCTTCCTGAACCTTGACGGCATCTTCTGCCTTGGCCCGTTCGCGTTCGGCGCGTTCCTGATCGCCCTGGGCTGCGGCCTCTGCAGCACGGCGTTCGATTTCGATCTTCTGGATCGCGCTTTCGCGGAAGACGTTGATCGCACGGGCGAGGGCGCCGACTTCGTTCTTCAGGTCCTGATCCGGAACGGAGGTTTCGAGCTTTCCGGAGGCAAGGCTGTCGGCGACAGCCGTCAGGCGCGGCAGCGAGCCGACGATGCGGCGGACCAGAAGTGCAATCAGGGTTGCTGCGACCATAAGCACGACCAGCGCGGTGGTGCCGATCGCATAGGTCATTTCCGTGGCGATGCTGTTGATGTCGGCCTTGCGAACGCCGGCATAGAGGATGCCGAGCACGTCACCGGCGGGCGAGAAGATTGGCTGGTAGATGGTGTAGTAGGGCGTTTCCAGAATGACGGCTTCGCCACGATAGACCTGGCCCTTGACGGCGAAGGGGTAGACAGCGCCGGTCTGGCCGAGGGCCGTACCAACTGCGCGGTTGCCATCAGGCTTGATGATGTTGGTGGTGCGGCGCCAGAAGTCCTTGCTCTCGGCATCCCAGGCGAAGATCGTCGCGGTCTGGCCGGTCATGCGGCCGATGGTATCGATCATCGCGTGCTCGGTGAATTCCTTTGGAATTTCCTGCATGACGATGCGTTCGACATTGCCGTCCTTGGCCCAGGTGATCTGGGTACCCGGGAGATCCCGTTCGATGATCGTCGCGGCGGTACGAAGGCTCGCATCCTGGCCAGCAATTGCCTGCTCCTGGATCCGCGCTGCGATGCTGCCGGAGATGACCCATGCGACAGCCCCGAGCGCCGCGATCAGGATCATCACCGTCGTCGCAGTGATTGTTTTCGTAATGCCGAAGCGCGAAAAGATCTGCATGTATAAATGCCCTTTAGTCGTTGTCTTGAACGTTAGTCTAAGCGCTTTCAGTTAACCCTTGGTTTTTCACGGGTTTCCCGATCGAAGTTGACGAAGGACAATTTGCGTTTTTTTACTGTCGGGGCCTCCCCAATTCTGGCGGGGCGTTGAAAAAGGAGCTCAAAATGACGGAGAAACGGGCACTGAAGGCCGATATCCGGAAGGAGCGGCTGGCAGCACGCGATGCCCTGCCTGCGGATGTCCGGCTGGAGTACAGCCTCGCCATGGCCGAGCTTGCCGGCGATGCCTTGCCGGTGGAGCCAGGCTTGGTGATCTCAGGCTTCTTTCCCATTCGCTCCGAAGCCGATGTCCGTCCGCTGATGGCCCGCCTCAAGACCCGTGGTGCGCGGCTTTGTCTGCCAGTGGTCATCGACCGCGAGACCATCGTCTTTCGCGAGCTGGTGGCCGGTGCAGAGCTGATCGATACCGGTTTCGGCACACGGGGGCCGGGCCCCGATGCCGCCGTCCTCGATCCGGATCTGCTTCTCGTTCCGCTGTCGGCTTTCGATGCTGATGGCAACCGGATCGGTTACGGTGCGGGCCATTATGATCGCGCGATTGCACGTCTGAGGGAAAAAGGCCGGCATCCGCGGCTTATCGGCATTGCATTCGACTGTCAGGAGGTGGCAGAAGTGCCCTACGAGGCCCACGATGTCCGGCTAGAGGCCGTGCTGACCGAAAGCGGCCTCAGAAGATTTCTGGAGTGATTGGACAAAAATGCGACTTCTGTTCCTCGGAGACATGGTGGGCAAGACCGGACGGACGGCTGTGTGGGAGCGGTTGCCGGGCCTTATCTCCGACCTGAAGCTCGACTTCGTCATCGTCAACGGTGAGAACGCCGCCGGCGGCTTCGGCATCACCGAGGACATCTATCTCGAGACCATCAATGCCGGTGCGGATGTCGTGACGACCGGAAACCATGTCTGGGACCAGAAAGAGGCCGTTACCTTCTGCACGCGCCACGACCAGTTCCTGCGACCGGCCAATTATCCATCGGGCACACCTGGCAAAGGCTCGGGTCTCTATTATGCCCGCAACGGTGCGCGCGTTCTCGTGGCCAACATCATGGGCCGCGTCTTCATGCATCCCGAGCTCGACGATCCCTTCAAGTCGGCAGAGACGATCCTGGCTGCCTGCCCGCTGAAAGAGCAGGCGGACGTTATCGTCTTCGACTTCCATGCGGAGGCGACCAGCGAGAAGCAGTGTTTCGGCCACTTTGTCGATGGTCGCGCGAGCTTCGTTGTCGGTACGCATACCCATGTGCCAACCGCCGATCACCAGATCCTGAACGGTGGAACCGCTTACATGTCGGATGCCGGCATGTGCGGCGACTATGACTCCTCGCTCGGCATGGAGAAGGAAGAGCCGCTCAACCGCTTCATCTCGAAAATGCCCAAGGGCCGCTTCGAGGCCGCAAGCGGTCCGGCAACCATTTGCGGGGTCGGCGTAGAGATCTCCGATGCCACGGGCCTTGCTGAAAAGATTGCGCCGCTGCGGCTAGGGCCACGGCTGGCAGAGACGATCCCGTCATTCTGGGCGTAAGCGCCCGGCGATAACGCCATTGTGACGCTTCGAGACGGGGAGGCCGCTTTACGCTTTCCCGACGCTCCCGCATTCTGATCTTCAGGGAAGACGGTGCAGGGAGCGGCATGATGCTGAAACTGGTGTTGTCCACGATGGCGCTCGCGGCCCTGGCCGGTAGCGCATTCTCACAGCAGGCGGAACGTCCCCAGGTCAGCCAGTGCCAGCTGATCGCCGAAGGGCTGCCGCACGTCCAATATGCCAACTTCACTCCACCACCTTCCGGAGCGCCAGCGCTGACGCTGGCTCAGGTCCAGGAAGATGTCGTCATCACCTTTGTTGGCCATTCGACCTTCCAGATCGATACGCCGGGGGGCATTTCGATCGCCACCGATTTCAACGGATGGCTGCGCACCTCGCGCATTCCCGACGTGGTGACCATGAACAAGGCCCATTCCAGCCACTACACGCTCAACCCCGACCCTGCGATTGGCGCCGTATTGCAAGGCTGGAACGAGGCAGAGCCAGGACAACCGATCGACCACCAGCTGGTCGTCGGCGACGCCTATGTGCGCAACGTGCCAACCGATATTCGCGGTTGGGGCGGCGAGATGGAGCCGAACGGCAATTCGATCTTCATCTTTGAGGTGGCGGGCCTGTGCATCGGCCATCTCGGCCATCTGCATCACGAACTGACCGATACCCATTATGGCGAGATCGGCAGGCTCGACATCGTGATGGTGCCCGTCGATGGCGGGTTGACGCTTGGCCCCGACAGCATGAGCCGGATCGTCAAGCGCTTGCGCTCGGCCGTGATCCTGCCGATGCATCGCCGCGGGGCTCCGGTCGAGAGCTTCCTGTCGATGTTCGACAGCGGCTTCGATACGCAGATCTCCGAGAACCGCGGCTTCACCGTGTCCATGCGGACATTGCCGAAGAAGCCGCTGATCCTCGTCCTTCAGGGTGTCTGAGACGCGATGTCGTCAGGCGAAACGAACCTGACGGTGGACGCCGACATCGGGCATCTTTTCAGGATTGAGATTGGCCTTTGCAATCTCCCAGCCGAACTTGATGGCGCTTCCGGTTGATGCCCAGATCTCGCCCTCGTCGAGGGAGAGCGCCAGCATGGTGAGGAGCGGATCGGATTTACCGCCTTCGTACCAGGCTGCAACAACCGAGTTCCAGTATTCGTCGATCTTGGCCGGATCCTTTACCACAGACAGGCTGCCGGTCAGGGAGGCATGGTAGTCGTGGTTCTTGCCGATGACGCAGAACTGGCCGCGGCTTCCTGCGCGCAGGGCCTTCACGAGATCCGTATCGGTCCTGGTGTAGAACCAGATGGTATGGGTGCTGCGATCGGCCTGCGGTGCCATGGGCCGCATCAGCAAATCGGAGCCTACCAGCCCGAGCATGCCGGCATGAACATGGCCGATTTCCTCCCAAAGCTGTTCTACGGGATTTTCCTTTGCTTCAGTGAAGCTTGCCATCTGTTGTCTCCTTTGGTTTTGCCGTGGAGGCAACGAACTGCAAGGTGAGATGTTCCTCCCGGATGGTGCCCTTTGCAGAGATCTCATGACGCTTGAACCGGGCGGATTTCGCCCGTATAAGGCGCCCATTCCCAACATTCAGACCTGATCAGGGGTGCCATGGCTGGCCATTCACAGTTTAAAAACATCATGCACCGCAAGGGGAAGCAGGACGGTATCCGTTCGAAGATGTTCTCCAAGCTTGCGCGCGAAATCACCGTTGCCGCGAAGTCCGGTCTGCCCGACCCCGCGATGAATGCGGCCTTGCGCCTTGCCGTGCAGAACGCCAAGGCACAGTCGATGCCGAAGGATAACATCGAGCGCGCGATCAAGAAGGCCTCCGGTGCCGACGCCGAGACCTATGATGCGATCCGCTATGAAGGTTACGGTCCGGGCGGCGTTGCCGTCATCGTCGAGACGCTGACCGATAACCGCAACCGTACGGCCTCCGTGGTGCGCTCGACTTTCTCCAAGGCCGGCGGTGCGCTGGGCGAAACCGGTTCGGTGTCCTTCTCCTTCGACCACGTGGGCGAAATCACCTACAAGGCTTCTGTCGGCGATGCCGACAAGGTCATGGAAGCGGCCATCGAGGCGGGCGCCGAAGACGTCGTTTCGGATGAAGACGGTCACACGATCTACTGCGCCTTCGAGGACATGAACGAAGTGTCCAAGGCGCTCGAAGCCGTGCTCGGTGGCGCAGAATCGGTCAAGGCAATCTGGAAGCCGCAGAATACGATCGAAGTCGACGAGGAAAAGGCGACCTCGCTGATGAAGCTGATCGACACGCTGGAAGACGATGACGACGTACAGAACGTCTATTCGAACTTCGAAGTGTCCGACGAAGTTATGGCGAAGCTCTCGGCCTGATCGCCGGACTTTATCCAGGAAATGCAAAAGCCCGGCTGTGTTGCAGCCGGGCTTTTGTTTTGTTCGTGTGCTGCCGGATCAGGCAGCGGCACTGCGCACGCTGGCAATGACGTCAACGAGGCCGTTGACGATGCGTTCGACCTGCTCGCGGTCGTCGCCTTCGGCCATGACGCGGATCAGTGGTTCTGTGCCGGACGGGCGAATGACGAGGCGACCTGACTTGGCCAGCTCCGCTTCCGCGTCGGCGATCGCCTGCTTGACCACGACATCTTCCAGCGGCTTGCCGCCCGAGAAGCGTACGTTGCGCAGAAGCTGCGGAACGGGCTCGAAGCGATGGCAGATTTCGCTCACCGTCTTGCCGGTGCGCTTCACGGAGGCCAGGATCTGAAGGGCGGCAACAAGGCCATCGCCGGTCGTGCCATGGTCGGACAGGACGATATGGCCGGACTGCTCACCGCCGACGTTGAAGTCGTGGCTGCGCATATGCTCGACAACATAGCGATCGCCGACCTTGGTGCGCGCAAGTGTAAGACCCTTGTCTCCGAGGAAGCGTTCCAGGCCGAGGTTCGACATGACGGTTGCGACGATGCCGCCGCCGCGAAGGATCTGGTCCTGTGCCCATGTCTCAGCGATGACCGCCATCAGCTGGTCACCGTCGACGACAGTGCCGTTCTCATCGACGATGATCACGCGGTCTGCGTCGCCGTCCAAGGCAATACCAATATCGGCGCGGACCTCATGAACCTTTTTCTGCAGAGTCTCCGGGTGGGTCGAGCCGCATTCCAGGTTGATGTTCGTGCCATTCGGCTCGTTGCCGATCGTCACCACTTCGGCGCCCAGTTCCCACAGAGCGGCCGGGGCCACCTTGTAGGCCGCACCGTTGGCGCAATCGATGGCGACCCGCAGGCCGTGCAGGGTCACGTCACGCGGCAGGGTGCGCTTGGCGAATTCGACGTAGCGGTCATGCACGCCGTCGATGCGCTTGGCGCGGCCGATGTCGTTGGGGGCTGCGAGCTGGCCGTAGATGTCCTTTTCCAGCAGATCCTCGATCTGCATCTCCAGCTCGTCCGACAGCTTGTAGCCGTCGGGGCCGAAAAGCTTGATGCCGTTGTCGGCAAAGGGATTGTGCGAAGCGGAGATCATCACGCCGAGATCGCAGCGCAGCGACCGCGTCAGCATGGCGACCGCCGGTGTCGGGATCGGACCCAGAACGAAGGCGTCGAGACCGGCGGCCGTGAAGCCCGCGACCATCGCGTTTTCCAGCATGTAGCCCGACAGACGCGTGTCCTTGCCGATGACCACACGGTGGCGATGGCCGCCCCGGCGGAAGATGGTGCCGGCGGCTATGCCGACGCGCATGGCGAGATCGGGCGTCATGGGGAAGCGGTTGGAGAGGCCGCGAATACCATCCGTGCCGAAGTAACGACGTGTCATCAAGTGTTCCTTCAAGTCCGTTCGATGTCACCTGTCGATCGCCTCGCAGTCGCTCGGCGAATATGCAGGGACCCGCAAGTGGCTGCTCATGCCATAGAATGCGGCGAAGAACACGTAAAATAGCGCTAAAATCGATTACATGGCGTTACCGAACGGCAGGTCTTCCACCGTTTTCCACATCTCGAGCGCCAAAACGAAAAAAGGCCACCCGTGAGGATGGCCTTTGTCATTCGTTCTGTCGCGATCAGTGTGGCTGTGGTTCCAGGCCACCTTCCGGTTCGCCGCCCTTCGGGGCGTCCTTGCGGCCGGTGGAAGGAACGGCCGAACCGCGGCTCGGCGTGCTGTCGTCGCCGCTGTCACGCGACGGCTTCTCGCCACGAATTAGCGCCTTGATTTCCTCGCCCGAGAGGGTCTCGTATTCGAGCAATCCCTCGGCGATCGCCACGAATGCATCGTGGTGGTCGGTCAGGATGCGACGGGCTTCCGTGTAGGCTTCGTCAATCAGGCGACGGACTTCCGTGTCGATCTTCTGGGCGGTCGATTCGGAGACGTTGCGGGTCTGCGAAACGGAATGGCCGAGGAAGACCTCCTGCTGGTTTTCGCCATAGGCGACGTGTCCGAGGATGTCGGAGAAGCCCCACTGGGTGACCATGGCACGAGTGAGCTTGGTGGCCTGCTCGATGTCGGAGGACGCACCCGAGGTGATGTTCTCCTTGCCGAAGGTCAGTTCTTCAGCCACGCGGCCGCCCATCATGATGACGAGGCGCGAGACCATCCACTTGTAGCTCATCGAGTAGCGGTCGCCCTCCGGAAGCTGCATGACCATGCCGAGAGCACGGCCGCGCGGAATGATCGTCGCCTTGTGCAGCGGATCGGCAACCGGCACCTGCAATGCGGTGATCGCATGGCCGGCTTCGTGATAGGCGGTCAGCTTCTTCTCGGCTTCGGTCATGGCAGAGGAGCGGCGTTCCGCCCCCATCATGATCTTGTCCTTGGCGTCTTCGAACTCGGCCATCGTGACGACGCGCTTGTTGCGGCGCGCTGCCATCAGGGCTGCTTCGTTGACGAGGTTCATCAGGTCGGCACCGGAGAAGCCGGGCGTACCGCGGGCGAGAACCTTGAGATCGACGTTCGGTGCGAGCGGAACATTGCGGGCATGAACCTTGAGGATGCGCTCGCGGCCGATAATGTCGGGGTTCGGGACGACGACCTGGCGGTCGAAACGGCCCGGACGCAGAAGGGCAGGGTCGAGAACGTCGGGACGGTTGGTCGCGGCGATCAGGATGATGCCTTCATTGGCTTCGAAGCCGTCCATTTCGACGAGCAGCTGGTTGAGCGTCTGTTCGCGTTCGTCGTTGCCGCCACCGAGGCCGGCACCACGATGGCGACCGACGGCGTCGATTTCGTCGATGAAGATGATGCAAGGCGCATTCTTCTTGGCCTGCTCGAACATGTCGCGGACGCGGCTTGCACCGACACCGACGAACATTTCGACGAAGTCAGAACCGGAGATGGTGAAGAAGGGAACGTTGGCTTCGCCAGCAACGGAGCGGGCGAGCAGCGTCTTACCCGTACCCGGAGGGCCGACGAGCAGAACGCCGCGCGGGATCTTGCCGCCGAGGCGCTGGAACTTCTGCGGGTCGCGCAGGAATTCGACGATTTCTTCCAGGTCCTGCTTGGCCTCGTCGACGCCTGCGACGTCATCAAAGGTGACGCGGCCATGCGCTTCGGTGAGCAGCTTGGCCTTCGACTTGCCGAAGCCCATGGCGCCGCGGGAGCCACCCTGCATCTGGCGCATGAAGAACAGCCAGACGCCGAGGATCAGCAGCATGGGGAGGAGCGTGCCGATATAGCTCAGGAAGCCGGAGGAGCCGTCGGTTTCCGGACGCGCGACGATCATGACGTTTTCCGCTTCCAGCTTGGAGAGCAGGTTGTCGTCAACGACGGGCGCATAGGTCTGGAAGGCTGTGCCGGATTCGGCATATTTGCCGAGAACGCGGTTGCCTGTGACCGTTACCTCACGAACGCGCCCAGCGTCCACTTCGCGCAGGAACTGCGAATAGGGGATCTCGCTCGAGGCCGTCTGCGACGGCGACGTCTGGAACATGCTGAACAGCGCGATCAGCAAAAGGGCGATGATCGCCCAGAGCGCGAAATTGCGAAAATTTGGGTTCATTGAACTCCCCGAACCTGTGGTGCGGGACGGAGCCCCGCAGAATTATCTCCTAACATAGGATCGTGGCGCATCCTTGCCAAGGCAAACGCACCCTCGCAGATCGTTTTCCGTCAATAAGTCTTAAATGGGTGAGGGCGGGACCGGTTCCGCGCCGAGAATTCTGGCTATAGCGTCGGCCAGTGGCTGGTCGAACCCGGGCATGAAGTCTGCGAAGAGCGAGAGGCGTGGAGTGATGGTGATCCTATCGCCGATCTCTCCCGAAAGCTCTTTTTCCACAATGGCTTGCGGGCAGTTTTCGGCGAGCGCAGAGCGCACTGCGCCGGGAAGTTCTGATGCGATTTCGGCGGCTGGTCCGGCTGTGACGGTCACTTCGTCCGCGCTTTGGTTCTCGATCAGGTAGCGCCCGTCCCAAACCATCGTGGCTGTTGGCGGCAGGGACAGCGGCAAAAAACCGCGCCTTTCGCGCAGCAGAAAAAGGTCCTGGCCCCGACGCAGCACCAGGCATCCCGACATTGTGAGCCGGAAATCGTTGCCAGCTTCGAGTGCGCTGGCCAGGCGCGCAAGGCTTGTCGCTGCCGGCCGATGCGGTTTACCGCCGAGGTTGGCTGTCAGTGCCGCGAGTGCGTGGTCTCGGATTTCGGCTGACGGAGCTGCGTCGCCCGAAAGCGCGATCTTCACAACGGGACCGGTGAACACCGCGGCCGAAGCGCCGAGCCATTGCGCCGCGCCGAGGGACAGGGCCTCTCGTTTGCGAGCAGCCTCTTCGATTGCCGAGGTTGAGATCGTCGGTGCCGACTGCCGAATGCGGATGCGTTCGTAACGGGGATCCTCGTTGCTGGGGTCATCGATCCAGCTTTGGCTGAGACCATCCAGATAGCTGCGGATCGCGCCGCGGCGGGTACGTAGAAAAGGGCGGAGGATCCAGAGACGGCCACCGTAGAGCGTAGCGGTTGCCATGCCGGCCAGACCGAGGGCGCCGTCTGTCGAGCGATCGGCACGCATGGCGACGGTTTCGATCTGGTCGTCGAGCGTATGGCCGGTGACGATCGCATCGGCACCGAGTTCGTCGGCTACATCAGCGAGGAGCCGATAACGCGCCTGACGGGCGGCGGCGGGTAGACCCTGCTCGGGTTTCGCGTCTGACCAGCGCGCGATGCGGTGGGGGATGCCCAGGTTTTGGCAAAGAGTGGCGACTGCGCGCGCTTCGTCGGCCGAACCGGGGCGCAGAGCATGGTCGACGGTTGCGGCCGTCAGGGTGTGGTGGTGGGGAAAGCGCTGCGTCTCGATCGCGCGCTGCAGGGAAAGCAGGAGGCCGGTCGAATCACTTCCACCGGAGATGGCGACCAGCAGGCGCGTCGGGCGGCGGAGGGCATGGAGGAAATCTTCGATCGCCGCTTCGGACGAGAGGTCGGGCACAGGAGAACCTGCCGCGCGGCGCGCGGCCATCAGCAGCCGAGGCGCTTCTGCTCGCTCGCGACCTTGGAAACGACGGCGCGGGAAGCCTTGGGGTAGCGCTTGGAGACTTCGCGCAGCGTGGCGCAGGCGGTCTCTGTGTTGTCGAGGGCAGCCAGCGACATGCCGAGCTTCAGCAGCATTTCAGGCGCCTTGGGAGAGGTGTTGTAGGTCTGGTGCGCGTTGAGGAAGGTCTTGGCCGCCTCGTTGTAATTGCCCTGGGAGTAGAGGGCCTCGCCGAGCCAGAAGTTGGCGTCCGCGATCTTAGCACTGCTCGGATAGGCGGCGATGAAATCGCGGAATTCGCTTTCGGCCAGCGAATAGTCGCCGGAGAGCACATGGGCATAGGCCACCTGGTAGACATCGCTTTCGGAATTCAGCGAAGCGGTCTGCTGAGGGGTGGCCTGACCGGTGGTCGAGGGAGCCGTCACGCCGCTGTCAACGCCGGGCAGGGCGGTCGAGCCGTTGTCGAGGGCGTCCTGATTGAGCGTTGCCGTGACAGGCATGCCGCTTTCGTCGAGCGCGATCGAGCCGAGGGTCTGTTCGGCGGGCGCGGCGCCAGGTGCCTGGCCGGCGGCGGAAGCGTCGGCGGTTGCGCCGACGTCCGGTGTTTCGGTGATGATCTCGGCAACGGAATCCTGTTGCTGGCCGCCCTGGACGGGACGGGTCAGAGATCCACTCTTCTTTTCGAGATCCTGGAAGCGGAACTCATTGTCTTCCTGCTGCTTGCGGATGGTTTCCTGCATCTGGAGAAGCTGGAAGCTCATTTCCTCGATCCGGCCGTTCAAGGCGCGAATCTCTTCCTCAAGCTGCTGAACACGCAGGGTCGGGTCTGTTGCCTGGGCGAGATGCACCTCGGCCTTCGGCGAAAGTTCGGGCGCAGTCTTCTGGCCGAACTGGACGTTTGGAAACAGCTGGAACGCGTTCGCGTTGCCATGCAGTCCCATGAGCGAGGCCGTCGCA
Source organism: Rhizobiaceae bacterium (assembly GCA_027484835.1). Lineage (GTDB taxonomy): Bacteria > Pseudomonadota > Alphaproteobacteria > Rhizobiales > Rhizobiaceae > Allorhizobium. Next base: position 13,441 of record JAIXSF010000094.1, read on the forward strand.
AGCAGAGCGGCCATCACAAGTTTGTTCATGTTCCTTTTTCCTGTTTTCGCGGCGAATTGCGCCGAACCAGCGCCGACAGGAGTTTTCCCAATTGCCTGCAAAAAGCAACCAAGTTCGAAAAAAAAATAAAAAAAAGTAAAAGGCGGCCCAGGGGCCGCCTTCAC
>JAIXSF010000352.1 GCA_027484835.1 Rhizobiaceae bacterium
ATGAGGCGCCGTTGCTCATCGGCTGCTCCGCGCTTCGGCGCGTTTACCGCGACAGAATTCGGGCCGGCGCCGGCGGCGAGGTGACCTTCGTTCACCTCGCAGGAGACCGCGATCTCATCGCATCGCGTATGGCGGCACGCTCAGGCCACTACATGCCCCTGTCGCTGCTCGACAGCCAGTTCGCCACCCTGGAGCGACCGGGACCGGACGAAGCCATCGAAGTGACAATCGACCAACCGATGAACGCCATCGTCGGCGAGGTCCTGTCTAATCTCGGAGGAAGCCCGCAATGACACACAAGATCGCCCTGATCGGGGCCGGCGCCATGGGCGGTGCCATCGGTGCCCGCCTCGCCGAAACGGGAACGGATCTCATCGTCTACGATCGCGACCCGGAGAAAATCGCAGTTCTTGTCGCCAAGGGTGCCGCTGCGGCTTCGTCGGCAGCAGATGCGGCGAGCCAGGCAAAGGCCGTGATCCTGTCACTCAATTCTGCCGCCATCGTTCGTGCCGCCGTTTTCGGGCCTGAGGGTGTGGCGGCAGGCGCAAAACCCGGCACGCTGATTATCGACATGTCATCGATCGACCCGGAGACGACAAAGGCACTCGCCGCGGATGCTCAAGCAAAGGGTCTGCGCTGGGTCGACAGCCCATTATCAGGCGGCATCCCGAAGGCAGCAACCGGCGAGCTGACCCTAATGCAGGGCGGCGCCGAAGCCGACGTGCAGGAAACGCAAGACATCCTGTCGAAGCTCGCCGGAAACCAGACCCATATGGGCGGCCCGGGTGCCGGGCAGACGACAAAGATGATCAACCAGGTGCTCTGCGGCCTCGGCTTCCTGGCCGTCGCAGAGGCAACCGCCCTTGCCGAAGCAGCCGGTGTCGATGTCGAGAAGATCCCGCAGGCGCTGAAAGGTGGCCGCGCCGACAGCGCGCTGCTGCAGGAATACATGCCGCGCTTCGCCAGCAGGGATTACCGCCGCACCGGGCGCATCGACAACATGGTCAAGGATCTGAGCGCCGCCCAGGATCTGGCACGGCTCACCCACACCGCGATGCCGCTGACGGCGATCTGCGCCGAAGTGCATCGCATGCTGACGGCCGCCGGACTCGGTGGCGAGGATCAGGCCGCATTGATGGAATATTTCAAGGGACCCAACAAGGAGATTGCCCGATGATCACACGCTACGCATTGTTCGATGGCAAGATCCATGAAGGACAGACGGAGGCTTTCCGTGCCGCCGTCATCGCTGAAATCCTGCCGAAATGGCGGCAGTTCCCAGGCGCCCTCTCCGTCCGCGTCACCTTCGCCGAAAGCCGGGATGAGGGCGCACCGGAATATCCGATGATCCTCGCCATCAACTACCCCGACTTACCGAGTGTAGACGCCGCTCTCGCAAGCCCCGTGCGCACCGAAGCCAGGGCGGCCACCGAGGCCGTTCTCGCTCGCTTCTTCACGGGGAAAATTCATCACCACGTGACCACCGCTTACGAATACGACCCCCTGTGAGGCCTCAGCGTCGACACTGGATTTCCACGAGAGATAACGATAACAAATCCTCATGAGCACGTCCCGGAAAACACCGACCATGGCCGATGTCGCCCGCCTCGCGGGCGTCTCCCCCATGACGGTCAGCAGGGCCTTCAAGCGGGACGCTTCCGTCAGCGACGCGACACGCAGCAGCATCCTCGAAGCCGCCGATAGCCTCGGCTATGTCTTCGACAGCACGGCGTCGAACTTGCGCTCTCAGCGTACGGATTTCGTCGCCGTCACCATTCCTTCGATCAACAATGCCAACTTTGCCGATACTGTCCGAGGTCTCTCGGAAGGCCTGAAGGAACGCGGCCTGCAGATCCTGCTCGGCTACACCGACTATGACATCCACGAGGAAGAGCGGCTGATCGAGCAATTGCTGCGCCGCCGCCCGGAGGCCATCGTCGTGACTGGCGGCCGCCACACGCCGCGCGCCCGACGACTGCTCGAAAACGCGGGCATTCCCGTCATCGAGACCTGGGATTTGCCCGATCATCCCGTGGGCCATGTGGTCGGCTTCTCCAACGCCGGAGCGGTGCGCTCCATGGTCGATCACTTCGTGTCGGTCGGCATCACCCGCATCGCCTTTATCGGCGGCGACGCTGATCGCGACACCCGCGGCACCGACCGCCGCGCCGGGTTCATTGCGGCCATGCGTGCCCATGGCCTCGACGCCGATCGGCTGATTGCCGCTGGTACCCCGCCAATCTCCATGAAGGAGGGCGCCGAGGCCATGGGTCGGCTGCTCGATACACTGCCGGACACCCAGGCGGTCATCTGCGTCTCGGACCTTTCGGCCTTCGGTGCGCTGACCGAATGCCAAAGACGCGGTCTCCGCGTGCCCGAACAGATCGCGGTGGCCGGTTTCGGCGATTACGAAATCGCGGCAATCTGTGTTCCGTCGCTGACGACGATCAATCCCCTGCCCCGCGAGATCGGCAGGCGCACCGCCGATCTGATCATCGATGTGCTCGACGGCAGGCAGGAAAGTCCCACGACCATTGCCCTTGAACCGATCCTGATGCGTCGCCAATCCAGTCCCTGAATCCGTGAACGATCGCCGCAACGACGGCTAGAGCACCGTGATGCTGCAGGTCATCGCCAGATCGTTCATGTCACTCAGCCTGGGGAGACCGATCGACGATCGCTCTATCGACTCGCCAGAGGATGCTTTCGAAACCGCATGTTTTGCAAGCGGCGGCACGCCGGATCGCGGGGAAGACGACGCTCAAGGGACGTTGCCCCCGGATTGCCAGCGTCCCTGTGATCTGGCAACGCACATGCCGATCACGAGAACAGCAGGGATGTGGCAAGAGACGCCGACATGCACGTCAGAATGACGCCTGACACAAGGTCGAAGACCCTCAGGTAACCGCGACGGGTGACAATCGAGGCCACCAGATAGCCGAACAGCGCCTACCCGAAACAGCAGATTGCGGACATTGTCAGCAGAGCGACGGCAAAGAAAATCCGATCGATATCGGAGGGGAAGCTCCGGGCAAGGGCAGCCGGTACAAGCAGCAGTTCAAGCCAGGTCAGCGGATTGGCCCACACCACCTTCAACACCCGCAAGGCGCACTCGAGCAGCGACTCCTGATCCTTGGTCGCTCTCTGGGTCACCTCATGCGTCCACATGGCCCTGAACGACAGCCCAGCGAAATAGATGAGCGCGACGAGACCGCCCCAAGACAGAGCGCTCGAGAGGCTTTCTCCCGGTCGAAACGACGACGATCCGAGAAAGACAGCCGCTGAAACCAGGGCGACATAACTGCCGAAAACGAGCGAGGCGACCGTCAGGGTACGCCCCCCGACGATCCCCTCCCTCAACAGCAACAGGTTGTTCGGGCCGACGGAGGCGATCGAGGCAGCCCCCATCAAGAAGCCGACATGCAGGGCACTTATATCCACAATCATCTTGAGAAGCCCTCAGGCAGATGAAGTTGCAGGGCGTCGGTACCGATAATCGCTGACCGACAAAGGCATCGCCCACCCGATGGCGGGACGATGATCAGGGCCTTTTAAGGATCATCTCGCTGCGCTCTGGCCTTGGTCGGCCCTGCCACCATGCCAGCCGAGCCAGACAATGGCCGTCAGGATCAAGAGAGCGCCGATACCCACCACGGTTGCCGGTCGTTCGCCCAGGAAGACATAGGCTCCAAGCGCGCCGAACACGCTCTCCGCAGAGACCACAACGGCAGCATAGGAGGCGGAGGTATAACGCTGAGCATAGGTCTGCAGACCGAAGGCGGCAGCGGTCGAGAAGATGCCAAGCACTGCGAACTCCAGCGAAGCGGATGTCATGCCCCGCAGCGTCACGGTTTCGAAGGCAAGCGCCGCCGTGCTCGCACAAAGGGCGGCAATGAGAAACTGGATGAGTGCCGTGGTGAAGGGGAAGCCATGGGTCTGGGCATGCCGGCCGAGCAGCACGATCCACAACGCATAGAAGACCGCAGAAACCAGGCAGGCGACATCACCCTGGTTCATCGCTGTCATCGCATCGAGCCCTCCCGTCATCAGGAAGATCCCGAAAAGTGCCAGCGTCGCGGTCAGGATGCAGACAATGCCGGGATGTTCGCGAAACAGGAACCAGGCGAGCACGGGCGTCAGAATCGCGCAGGTATTGACCAGGAAACTCGCATTCGTCACCGACGTCGAGAGATAGGCGGTCTGCTGCACGATAAGAGCGATGCCGAAGCAGGCCGAGACGAGGATGGCGCTTGGATGATAGCCGGGCTTGCGCGCCTGGTCCCGTTCGAGAAGGAGCAGTGGCAGCATCACCAATGCGGCCAGCGCGCAGCGCACACCGACCGCTGTCAGAGGACCGACATGAACGAGAACGGTCTTTTGGGCTATATTGCCGAAGCCCCAGAAGGCCGCCGCCATCAGCAGAGCCAGATAAGCCTTGTTTGGTGACATGACTGCTCATCCTCCCGCGCGCGATCGCACGAAGTCCAGACGCCCGGCGCGTCCTGCCCGACTGCAAGAATTCCGATGAGATGGTCGACCCAAGATCGACTTGGCCACTGCAGGCCACCGGCACACACTGTCATTTCCCGAAGGGATACGTCCTCATCAAAATTGGTGAGGCACCCCTAGATCATGCAATCGCGGCCGTCATTCGTGCCTCATCCGAGATCCAAGGAGCGATCAGTCCTGCGAGCAGATCCCTCCGGATGGCGGAGAAGGCAGCCCTGCATACGGACATCTGCGTGGACGACGCTGAAAGCCCGCCATCGGGCGCGCCTCACTCCACTCACGGTCTAGATCGTCATGGCAGGTGTGGAGATCCATCGTGCCGAAACCGCACGCCGGAAAGACGTGAACGCTGAGATGATGCTCCGCAATCATCACGAAGTCTGTGGCAGTCGGAAACGGCCGCCAAGACCACCGGCTCGC
>JAIXSF010000283.1 GCA_027484835.1 Rhizobiaceae bacterium
CGGATGTCCTTGTGGCGCTGGCCAAGCAGCTGCAGATCGGCCGTCAGCACCAGCGCCGAGCAACCGGCCGCACGGGCGCGCTCGATCAGGTTCACGACGAAGTCGCGGTCGCGCATCACATAGAGCTGGAACCAGAAGGGCCGCTTGGTGACCGAGGCAACGTCCTCGATCGAGCAGATGCTCATCGTCGAGAGCGTGAAGGGCACGCCGAATTCTTCCGCGGCCTTGGCGGCGAGCATCTCGCCATCAGCGTGCTGCATGCCGGTGAGGCCGGTCGGCGACAAGGCCACCGGCATCTTCACCTTCTCGCCGATCATCGTGGTTTCCAGCGTGCGGCCGCTCATGTCGACGAGCACCCGCTGGCGCAGCTTGATCTTCGAAAAATCGCTTTCGTTGGCGCGGTAGGTCCCCTCGGTGTACGAGCCGCTATCGGCATAATCGAAGAAGAGCTTCGGCACGCGCTTGCGTGCGAGATTCTTCAGGTCTGCAATTTCAAGGATCGGCCCCATCGTCTCTCTCTCCGCCAAAATCTTTCCGTCGGCATATCATGCCATTCGGCCACCTGTGAACAGGAGAACGGCCAAGAGGTAATATAATTTTACCTCTTGGCTCTTTCAGAAATGCTCTCCCGACTTGAACGGTCCGACGCGGATGCCGGCGGCGATCAGATAGGCGGTTGACCAGCCAATCAGCAGGAAGCCGTTGACCCCTTCGAGCGCCGCCAGCATTCGCCATTCCGGGTGGGGCACGACGTCGCCATAACCGACGGTGGAGAAGGTGATGGTCGAGAAATAGAGGGCCGTTTCGAAATCATCGACAACGCCGATCAGCGTAAAGCTTGCCGCCCAGAGCCAGACTTCGGCGGTGAGCACCGCAAAGACCCCGATGACCACGGTGTTCATGGCCAGCATGCGGCTGCGATGGCCATGCAGGCGGATGCGATCCGTCACCCAACTCATGACATGCGTCACGCCCATCAGCCCGAAGGTGTGGATGACCACCGTCAGCGAGATCATCAGGGTGCCCAGCGCAAGGTTGGAGATCAGCATGATGCATCTTCCTTCGGATGACTGCGGTTCAGCGTAGGTCCTTGCGGATCATGAATTTGAGGCCGGACCAGATCTCGGTCACGGCGCAGACCTTGACGTCGACCAGACCGGTCGGGAGGAAAATCGTGCGCAGCACATCTTCCGTAATCGAGGTCGGGACCTTGGAGGCCTTCTTGGGCCAGGATATCCACATCATGCCTGATGGTTTTAGCAGGGCCTTCAGCCGCTCGGCCTGGTCTTCGAGGCGGGCGCGTTCCGTCTCAAAGACGTGGAGATAGTCGAGGCTCGACGCCGTCGCGTCTTCCAGGCTCGCGATCTTCGATGCGACCGGCAGATCTGCAGTCAGAAAATCGAGTTCCGCAGGCAGGCCGACGAACAAGGCGGCCAGTTCCGGCTTCAATCCGAGTTTCTTCGGAAGAGGGGTGCCGGAATAGCCGCTTTCGCTCATCTTGACCTCACATCACCGCTCCAGGCTTCGAAGCCTTGCCTGCCACATAGGTTTCCACCACCGCGCGATCGTCGCCGAGTGTCTGCAGCAGGAAGAGCTCTTCCGTAAGCGACGTCACCGTTTCCATCCTCAGTCGCATGGCCGGGGTGGCGGCCGCGTTCAGCACGACGATGTCGGCATCGGTGCCTTCGTCCAGCGTGCCGATCCGGTCTGCGAGGTCGAGCGCGACCGCATTGCCGAGCGTCATGTGGTAGAAGCTTTCGAGCGGGTTCATCCGCTCGCCGAGCAGCTGCTGGATCTTGTAGGCCTCGTCCATGGTCTTGAACATGGAATAGCTGGAGCCGCCGCCGATATCGGTGGCGACCGCGACGGTCACGGGCTTTTCGCGCCGCTTGATCGCCTTCAGCGGAAAGAGGCCGGAGCCAAGAAAGAGGTTCGAGGTCGGGCAGTGGACGGCGACCGCGCCGCTTTCTGCCATGGCATCTGCTTCGCGGTCCGACAGGTGGATCGCATGGCCGAAGAGTGCTTTCTTTCGCATGAGGCCGTAGCGGGCATAGATGTCGGTATAGTCGATGGCGTCCGGATAGAGCTCGCAGGTATAGCGGATCTCGTCGTGGTTCTCGGATAGATGCGTCTGGATATGCAGGTCTGGGAATTCTTCCGCGAGCTTCTGCGTCATCGCCATCTGCTCGGGCGTCGAGGTGATGGCGAAGCGCGGGGTAATGGCGACGTGGTTGCGGCCGCGCCCATGCCATTGTTCGATCACCGCGCGGGTCTCGTCGTAACCCAGCTGCGGCGTGTCGAGCAGACCCTGCGGCGCATTGCGGTCCATCATTACCTTGCCGCCGATCATCAGCGTGCCGCGACGCAGGCTTTCGGCGAAGAAGGCATCGGCAGAGGCCTTGTGCACGGAGCAATAGGCCACTGCCGTGGTCGTACCCTGGCGCAGGAATTCGTCGAAGAACTGCGTCGCGATGCGCTCGGCATGGGCGCTTTCGACGAAGCGGCATTCCTCGGGGAAGGTATAGGTGTTCAGCCATTCCAGCAGGTTGGCGGCATAGGAGGCGATCACCTGCATCTGCGGGAAATGCACATGGCAGTCGATCAGGCCGGGCAGGATCAGATGCGGGCGATGGTCGATCTCGGCTGTACCAGCACCGGCCTTGGGCTTCACCTCCGCGTAAGCGCCGACAGCGGTGATCTTGCCATCGCGGACCAGCAGCGCGCCGTCTTCCTCGTAGAGATAGCTCTCGCTATCACCGGCATGCTCGGGTGCACGGCGAAAAGAGAGGAGGCGGCCGCGGATCAGGGTCTCAGTCATTCTTATCTGCCTTCAACCGTCGTCTCGTACCAGGCGACGAGCAGCTTGCGCTCTTCGGGCGAGAGATCGGTGATGTTTCCGGGCGGCATGGCATGGCTGCGGCCGGCCTGGAGATAGATTTCACGGGCATGAGCGGCGATCTCGCCGTCCGTTTCCAGCTTCACGTTCTTCGGTGCCCGCGCAATGCCTTCCCAGACGGGCTCGGCTGCGTGGCACATCGAACAGCGGCCCTGTACGACATCGCGCACGGCTTCGAAATGGCTGTTCTGCACAAAGGTCTGTTCACGGGTCGAAAGGCTCGGCTGTTCCTCCTCGCCGGTCAGGACCTTCGGTACGGTCGAGAGCCACATGATGACGATGAAGATGAGCACCGTCACCAGCCAGGTCCAGGTCGGCTTGCCCTTGCGGGCATGCGTCGTGTTGAACCAGTGGCGGATGGTGACGCCCATCAGGAAGACCAATGCCGCGATGATCCAGTTGAACTCCGTGGCAAAGGCCAGCGGATAGTGGTTCGACAGCATGAAGAAAATGACGGGTAGCGTCAGGTAGTTGTTGTGCAGGGAGCGCTGCTTGGCAATCACGCCGTATTTCGGATCGGGCGTGCGGCCTGCGATCAGGTCGGCAACGACGATCTTCTGGTTCGGGATGATGATGAAGAAGACATTGGCCGACATGATGGTGGCGGTAAATGCACCCAGATGCAGGAAAGCGGCGCGACCGGTGAAGATCTGCGTATAGCCCCATGCCATTGCAATCAGCACGAGATAGAGGAAGACCATCAGGCCCCAGGTGTTCTTGGCTAGCGGCGACTTGCACAAGAGATCGTAGAGGATCCAGCCGACGGCCAGCGACGCCAGTGACAGGCCGATCGCCTGCCAGGGCTCGATGTCCAGCACGGTGCGGTCGATCAGGAAGAGATCGGCACCGCCGTAATAGACCACGGCCAGCAGGGCAAAGCCCGAGAGCCAGGTGGCGTAGCTTTCCCATTTGAACCAGGTCAGATGCTCCGGCATCGAGGCGGGCGCGACCAGGTATTTCTGGATGTGATAGAAGCCGCCGCCATGCACCTGCCATTCCTCGCCATAGGCGCCGACGGGCAGGCCCGGGCGCTTCACAAGGCCAAGATCGAGCGCGATGAAATAGAAGGACGAGCCGATCCAGGCGATCGCGGTCACCACATGCAGCCAGCGGACGGCGAAGTTCAGCCATTCCCAGGCGATCGCATATTCATACATTCCAGAATTCCCCTTTGGTCCGGCCTCCCGGCCAAACAGTGTGGAAAATATTGCGTTGCAAGGGAAGCCCTCCCGGCCGTTGGGAGGGGTTCGAAGCCCGCATTATGCAGAGATTCTTTTCTCCCGTCGAAGCCTGTGAAATCAGAGCGCTTTTTCCGCTTCGAGCGTGGCGGTGATCCACGCTTTGAATGCCTTGATCTTCGGCGCGTTGCGCCGGGAGTGGGCATAAACAAGCTGGATCGGCGCAGTGGCAGGGCAGGCGAGTTCGAAGGGGCGGATCAGGCGGCCCGAAGCGAGCTCCTCCTGAAAAAAGAAGGGGCTGATGATGGCAACGCCATAGCCGGCGATCGCGGCGTTGGCTTCCAGATCCTGCGCCTCGTAGCTGTGCAGCTTGGTATCGATCAGGGTGGGATTTTTGATACCGACGGCGGCAAACCATTGCGGCCACCAGGGGTCGCCGGGACTGATGATCGGCAGCTTCAAAAGATCGGCCGGTTCATGCACGCCGCCGATGGTCTCCGCCAGCTTCGGGCTCAGCATCGGCGTGAAGTCGAGCCGGATCAGCGGATCGGCGATGGTACCCGGCCAGGGACCCTCGCCCCAGGGGATCGCGACATCGGCGCTCTTTGTTACGAGGTCCTCGAACTTGCTGACGCGCAGGAGGCGCACCGCGATATCGGGGTGGGCAAGCTGGAAGCTGCCGAGATGACGGGCCAGCCAGTTCGAGGCGAAGGTCGGCACGGAATGGATCTCGAGTGTCTCGACGGCACTTCGTTTCGCCTGCTGCACGGCATCGACCAGAAGATCGAAGCCTTCGGCCACCTTCGGGTGCAGGCGCTCACCCGTATCCGTTAGCCCGATCTGGCGCGGCCGGCGCCAGAAGAGCGGCTCGCCGACATGCTCCTCCAGCAGCTTGATCTGATAGCTCACCGCCGTCTGGGTCATACCCAGTTCCTCGCCCGCGCGGGTGAAACTGTTCAGGCGCCCAACCGCCTCGAAGACGCGCAGGGCATTCAGCGGAAATTGTCGCGACAGTTTCATGGATCAGCTCTCTTTATCCATGGGCAGCGTAATTGAATTGGATCGAGCTCGCAACCGCGGCCATAAAGGCCTCATCAGACCAGAACGATATCCGAAGCGTGGAGGCAGAGATGATATCCGCGACAGAACGACTGACGCTCAAATCCTGGGGCATCCTGCAATGGCTCCGGGACGCCTTCCGGGGGAGTAGAGGCCCTCGCCGGTTGCGCCTGCAAGACCTGCCGGCTGACCTGCGCCGTGACATAGGCCTTGAGATGGAAGACGACGCCTTGCGTGGTCGGGAGCTTGCCGCCCAGCGGCTGCTTGATCTCACGCGGCCAGGGGTGATGTGATGAAAGAGCCAATAGATCAAGATCTTACCCCTGATGGCTGCGACTTTGATTCAGTGTCCTAATCAGGACCATCAATCCGGCCAGGTTTCCATTTTCCAGTCGCGTGCCGTGTGAATCACTCGCAATACCACAAGCGTCTCCTCACTCGGTTCCGACGTGACAGTGTAGACAATGACATATGGCAGGCCGACGACCGATTTCTCCCGTGTCCCTGTCACCCGACCAGGTCGCCCGGTCGGTCTAATAGCTAGAAGGTCTCCGCTTGAGCGGATTCCTTTGCGCGATCACTCTGGCAGCTTTCGGATTGTCTGCAGCGATAAAGGCAATTTGGGCTTTCAGATCATCTAGGGCTCTGCGCGACCACCGGATCCGACGGCTCACAGGCGGGCAGCCTCAGCGGTCTCGATGACGGCGTCGAGTTCGGACATCGCCTCTTCATGATCGACCAGATCACCGCTTTCCAGATCGGCCAGTCCCTGATGGATGCCGTCGATCGCCCCGAACTCCCGCTCGACATAGGTGGTCAGCGCCGCACTCGCGAGTTCACTGCGGGTGCGATGCGTCGCTTGCGCCAGCTGCGACAGCTTCGCTTCGATGTCCTGGTCCAGTTCGATCGTGAGGCTTGATCGGGCGGTCATGGCGTCCTCATCGGTAACGACCAAGCATAGCGCGTTTTGCGGCCTCTTGCCACTCAGTCCGATTTCAGCAGAACGCCGAGGATCTCCGCCGCGACCATAGCAGCAATCACCGCGGGGCGCTTGTCCCTCACGACGCTGCCGCCAATCGGCAGGATCAGCCGGTCGACTGCCGCCCGGCCCATTCCTTCGCGCTCCAGGAATGAGGCGAAGGTGGCGCGTTTCGTCTTCGAGCCGATCATCCCGACATAGGCGAGGTCGCCGCGGGCGAGCGCTTCCTTTGCGATCAGGAAATCCAATGCATGGTCGTGGGTGAGGATGACGGCTGCACCGCCGGTTTTTACCTTCGCGACCTCCGCTTCGGGCATGGCGACGCGGCGGAAGCTGATGCCATCCGGTACGTCACCGTCGATTTCCGGGCGCGAGTCGATCAGCGTGACGGCGAGCGGGAGATGGCTAAGCGCTCGCGCCAGCGCCAGTCCGACATGGCCGGCGCCGAAGAGCATGACTTCGGGGAAGGCTGCGCGTTCGTCCGCGAGACGTCGCAAAAGTGCCTCCTGGACGGATTGGTCGACCCTGCGGAGGGATAGGCGTACCCGCCCGCCGCAGCACTGGCCGATTTCCGGGCCGAGCGGCACATCGAGCTCGGTTTGCGTCGTTTCACCGGCCATCACCCTGCGGGCGCAGTCGATGGCCAAGAACTCCAGATGGCCGCCACCGATCGTGCCCCACAGTGCTGTTTCGGCCACCAGCATCAACGTGCCGGCCTCGCGCGGGGTCGAGCCCTTGACCTCGACGACTTCGACGAGGATGGCGCCTGGATGGGCGGCGAGGAAGGCGGGGAGGGTGGCGAGGGTCATGATGGGCTGATCCTAGCACTAGGCGGGGGGAACTGCACAGCAGGGCTTGGGGTTTAATCCACCAAGGTTTCACCGCGCCTGTAACATGCCTGCCGTGTTATGGTCCGGCCTTGCAATCTCAGGAGCGGGAATGACCAGAACCCAAGGCTTGATCGTCTGGCTGCTCGTGGCAGCTTTCGCCGCGGCTCTTTTCCTCGTCAATCCGCTGGCGGATATCGCAGCCAGGTTTAGCCGGGACATCACCATCGGCAGCGGCGCGCTCTACACGACCTTGCGGGTGGCAAATTCCGTGATGAGCGTGGCACGCGATGCCGATGTCACCGGCGGTGTTGGTGTGGCCTCGGTCACCGCAAGTCCCGGCCAATTGCTGCAACCCGTGATCAATACGATCGAGCGCATGGTCGATCTGCTCTTCGGGCTCGCCATCGTCTCTGGCATCCTGTCGCTGATACTGGTGCCCGTGGCGAAGGTCGCCTCTGTCGGGCTTGCGGCCTGCGCGCTGTTTTGCGCCGGCATGACGCTGACCGCCCGGCGCGTGCCGCCGATGCTGGAGCGCCTGACGCGGTCGGTGATGGTGCTCGGCATTCTCGGCGCCGTTCTTCTGCCGGCATCCTACACCATCGCCTTTTATGCCGGCGACGCGATCACCGATCGCGCCTGGACGAATGCGACTGAGGTTTTCGATCGCATGCGGGGCCAGCACGCGCTTGCGGGTGTCGACGAGGCCGGAGCGACGGCCGGCGCCCTTTCCCCCACCGACCGGGTCCCGCCGCCGGACGACGGCATGTTCGACCGTCTCGGCACGGCATTCACCGGTACCTTGCAGGCCGCCTCAGATATGGCGGCCACGGCGGCGGCCAATGCCCAGATCATCCGCGATGGCGTTGCGATCTCGACGGATCTATTTTCCGCCTCGATCGGTATCGCGACGGCCTACCTCGTCAAGCTACTCGTGCTGCCGATCTTGATCCTGGCAGCCATGCTCTACCTGATGCGATCTGCCTTGCGCTGAGCCGGGTTATGCCCGCTTCAACCTCTCCACTGCCATCAACACCCGCTCCGGGGTCGCCGGCGCATCGAGCCTGGGGCAAATCCGGTAATCCGCCACCGAGGCCACTGCCATCGACAGTGCTTCCAGCACCGAGTTTGCCAGCATGAAGGGCGGTTCACCGACGGCCTTGGAGCGGCCGATGGTCGGTTCGGCGTTCTCCGACCAGGGGACCAGCCGGGTATTGAAGATCTTCGGGCGATCGGAAGCGAGCGGGATCTTGTAGGTGGAGGGCGCGTGCGTGCGCAGTCGTCCCTTGCCGTCCCACCAGAGTTCTTCCGTCGTCAGCCAGCCCATGCCCTGGACGAAGCCGCCTTCGATCTGGCCAATGTCGATGGCCGGATTCAGCGACTTGCCGACATCGTGGAGAATGTCGGTGCGGTCCATCAGATATTCGCCCGTCAGCGTGTCGATCGAGACTTCCGAGCAGGCGGCGCCATAGGCGTAGTAGTAGAAGGGCGTGCCGCGACCGGCGGCGCGGTCCCAGTGGATCTTCGGGGTCTTGTAGAAGCCAGCAGCGGACAGCTGCACGCGGCCGAAATAGGCCTGTTTGACGAAGTCGCCGAAGGAGAAGATCTGGTCCCCGACGCGCACCCGGTTGGGCAGGAATTCGACTTCCGAGACCGGGACGGAATACTTCTCGGCAGCAAAGGCGATCAGCCGCTCCTTGATCTGCCGGGCGGCATCGTAAGCCGCCATGCCGTTCAGGTCCGAGCCGGATGAGGCGGCCGTGGCCGAGGTGTTCGGAACCTTGGCGGTCGTCGTCGCCGTGATCTTTACCGTGTCGACATCGACCTGGAAACAATCGGCAACGACCTGGGCGACCTTGGTATAGAGGCCCTGGCCCATTTCGGTGCCGCCATGGTTCAGGTGGATTGAGCCGTCCTGATAGATATGGACGAGCGCGCCTGCCTGGTTGAAGGCGGTCATGGTGAAAGAGATGCCGAATTTCACCGGAGTGAGGGCGATACCCTTCTTGATGACCGGGCTCGTCTTGTTGAAGTCGATGATCGCCTGGCGGCGCGCCTGGTAGTCGCAGGAGGTTTCCAGTTCCTCGACGACCTTCAGGATGATGTTGTCTTCCACCTGCTGGTGATAGGGCGTCACATCGCGCCCCGAGCCCTTCTCGCCGTAGAAGTTGGCCTTGCGGATCTCAAGCGGGTCCTTGCCCAGCGCATAGGCGATCTCCTCGATCACCCGCTCGGCACCCAGCATGCCCTGCGGCCCGCCAAAGCCGCGATAGGCGGTGTTGGAGACGGTGTGGGTCTTCAAGGGCTGCGAGGTCAGCTTCACATGCGGATAGAAATAGCTGGAATCGGCATGGAAGAGGGCGCGGTCGGTGACTGGGCCGGAGAGGTCGGAGGAGTAGCCGCAGCGTGCGGCGAAGTTGGCCTCGATGGCGTGGATCTTTCCGTCGTCGTCGAAGGCGACATCGAAATCCATCTTGAAGTCGTGGCGCTTGCCGGTGACGCCCATGTCCTCGTCGCGGTCGGGGCGGAATTTCACGGCGCGCTTCAGCTTCTTGGCGGCCAGCGCCGCAAGGGCTGCAAACTGGTTGCCCTGCGTTTCCTTGCCGCCGAAACCGCCGCCCATGCGCCGCGTGTTGACGGTCACGGCGTTGGAGGGGATGTCGAGCACATGGCCGACGATGTGCTGGCTTTCCGAGGGGTGCTGGGTGGACGACCAGACGGTGACGTCCTCGTCCTCGCCGGGAATGGCAAGCGCAATATGGCTTTCGAGATAGAAATGCTCCTGACCACCAATGCGCATGGAGCTTTTGATGCGGTGGGCCGCCTTGTCGAGCTCGGTTTCCGGGGTGCCCCGCTTCAGGGTCATGCCGGGAGTCACGAGTGATGCGCCATTCTCCAGCGCGCCGTCGATATCGGTCCAGAAGGGCAGATCGCGATACTCGACCTTGGCAAGCCGCGCCGCCTTGCGGGCCGCGTCGCGGGTTTCGGCAATGACGGCGAAAATGGTCTGGCCGTGGAATTCGATTTTGTCCGTCGCGATCAGCGGCTCGTCATGCCTGCCGCCGGAGGAGACATCGTTGACGCCGGTAATGTCGGCGGCGGTCAGGACGTCGATGACGCCGGGAAAAGCCTTCACCGCCGAAAGGTCGATCGACAGGATCTCGGCATGGGCGCGATCCGCCATGCCGAGCGCGCCATGGAGTAGCCCTGCGGGTTCGGGAATATCGTCGATATATTCGGCACTTCCGGCGACATGTTTGTGCGCAGAATCATGCCGGAGCGACTGGTGCATCGGCCCCTTGATGTACTTCGTCGTCTCGTAGGTCGCCTTATCCATGATCACGCCTCCTCCGTCGCGAAGCGCTGCAGTTCCTGCGGGGTGCCGGACACTTCCAGGAAGAACCGTGTCAGCAGGTTCTTCGCGGTCAGCTGGCGATATTCCGCCGTGGCGCGCCAGTCGGTGAGCGGCTTGTAGTCGAGGTCGAAGGCGTCGCGGGCGGCATCCACCGCACTCTGCGTAAAGGGCTTGCCGTAAAGCGCTGCTTCGACGGCGCGGGCGCGTTTCGGGGTGGCCGCCATGCCGCCGAAGGCGATGCGGATATGGGTGACCACGCCGCTTGCGTCCTGCTCTAGATGAAAGGCGCCGCAGAGCGCCGAGATATCCTCGTCGCGGCGCTTGGTGATCTTGTAGACGGCCACATGGCTGCCCGCCTTGGGGCGCGGCACAAACATGCTCTCGACGAATTCGCCCGGCTGGCGGTCCTGTTTGCCGTAGTCGATGAAATAGTCCTCCAGCGGCATCGTGCGGGTGCCCTTGGCAGAGCGCAGGGTAACGGTGGCGGACAATGCGATGAGTGCCGGTGGGCTGTCGCCGATCGGCGAGCCGTTTGCGATATTGCCGCCGATCGTGCCCATGTTGCGCACCTGCTGGCCGCCGATACGTTCGATCAGGCGACCGAAGGCGGGGATCTCCTGGCGTAGCACCTCGAAGGCGCCGTTGTAGCTGACGCCGGCACCCATGGTGATGCCTTCAGGCGTGA
>JAIXSF010000109.1 GCA_027484835.1 Rhizobiaceae bacterium
CACCGGCATGGCCGCTCTTGCGGGCCATGTTCAGCCACTTCTTGGCCTGCTGGACGTTGACGCTCCCGCCCTCACCGGCGAGGATCATGCGCGCCAGCTGGAATTGGGCCTCGGGCACACCGAAGGTGGAGGCCACCTGGAAGTAGATCTGACGCGCCTGGGCGAGATCCGCCTTGACCGGACTGTCGGGGATGCCCTGGCGATAATAGCGAGCCAGCGACAACAGCGCATTGACGAAGAAGCCGGTGTCTTCCGAACCGGGCTCCACGCCCTGGTTGGCGATTTCGGCATAGATCTTGAAGGCTTCGAAATCGTTTTCGACGACACCGTCGCCTGCTGCATACATGTTGGCCAGCGCCCAGCGCGAGCCGGTATGGCCCTTCTCGGCAGCATAGCGGTACGCTTCGACCGCCTCTTCCTTCTGGCCCTTTTTGTAGGCGTTGAAACCGAACTTGAAGAGATCGAAGGGTCCGGATTCCTTGTTGACGCCGCCATTGATGTCAAACGCCCGCGCAGCCGGGCTCCAGGACAAGAGCAAGGCGGTTGCCGTCAGAAGTATTGCAGAAGACTTCCAGTCACGTAGGCGCATGGGTCCGCACAATTTCCAAGACATGTTCGACATCAGAAGCCCTGCCCCGCTTGTGCGGCGAGCTCGACTGCGGCCGTTTTGAAGATTACATCCAACCGATGAATAGACGGTTCATGACCGATGTTTCGGTCGGAGCAGCCGTCAAGGCTCCCTTTAGTTCCTGTCTGCATGTTCGAAAGCCTAGACCGGATTTCCGGCAAGACCGGGGCGCTCGCTCGCGCCCTTTTGATTTTGTCTGCCGGACCTGGCGACCGCCCCCCATAAGCGACCGAAGTCATTGCAATCTGCACCCTATTTTCGCCCCTGAGGCTCATCTGTAACTCTTTACGCCACCCCGCGGAGACAGACCCCGCCGCTCCTGACGACAGCGGTGCTCCCTGTTTGTGGCGGGAAATGGACAAATTGGGCAGGCGCCGGGCTCGTGAAGAAGGATAGACGCGATGTTGCAGAATCATCACATTCCGGAAAGCTGAAAGACGGTCGGGAGGTGCCAAAACGAAAGAAGCCCGGCAGTGCCGGGCTTCCTGTAATGCAGGTGTTGCAAGCTTATTAGAAGCGGACCTTCAGCGAGGTCGAGACGGCAGCTGCGATATCGTTGTCGTAAGAGTATGAGACATCGTCGCCGTAGGTGACACCGTTCGACACAACAGCGGCTGAGCTACCAGACGTCAGAATGCTCACAGCTCCAGCCACACGCAGCTCGACATTCTTAGTGGGAGTATACGACACTCCCGTCCCGAAAGTCCAAACGTCGCTCTGGGCACCAAATCCCTGAGACGTACCGCGATCCCAGGTTACGGAACCCGCCACACTCCACTGATCGTTGAGCTTGTGACCGATACCACCGCTTATGGTCCAACCGTCACGATAGACCAGATCAAGCGACGTTGCTTGGTTTGCACGAGAACAAGATGTCGTGCCAACAGCGCAGAACGGAATTGACTCTAGCTGGCTCCAATCTGTCCACTTCACAGAACCAAAAGCTAGCCAATCAGGAGCGATGCCTGACTGCATCTTGAATTCCAACGAGTCCGGCATGGCTGTCGAGCCGTACACATTTGTGAATGTGCCATTCACTTGGCGAAGGTTGAGCGTCCCTGTGATGTCATCGAGTTTGACCTCACTGTTGTAGACGAGGCTCGCACGCAGCGCATACTCGGGGATCTCGTACGCGGCGCCGATACGCCAGCCGTAACCGTCTCCTTCGAGGTCCAAGCGACCCAGACCAGTTAGGCCGCCAGGAAGTATAGCTGGGTTAACAACAATCCGTTCCTTGAAGCCGTCGACCTCTTGGTAGAAACCACCACCAATGAAGCGTAGCTGACCCGGACCCACATCGAACTTGTAAGAGCAGGTCAGACCATAGTTGTCGCTGTTGACCTTAGTCTCAACATTCTGGTTCGCACCCGCCCAGTTCGTGCCCGGCTTGGTATGAGCCCCCCACGGCTGCGAATAATCAGCCAAGCACTCGACGCCTTCGACCAGCGTCGCCTTGAAGCCAATTTTCGGGACAAAGTAGTTTTCAGAATCATCCGCCCCAGTCGGGCGCCCATTCAAGTTCCCACCACCTACAGAGTTGTTGGTCGTGTTCGTATCCACGACATTATTCAACTCACGCTGCGGAGCCACATAAACCACGCCGCTTTCGAACGTGTACTGGCCCGGATCGAACAGCAGGTCGATGTTGTAGCCGGCCCGTTCAAGACCGCCAGCCTGCGCGCCTCCCACGAATGCGCATGCTGCGATCAGGCCGAGGGCCGTTGTCTTCATCAAGTGGTTCGCCATGTCTCTCCCCAATTCAGGCAAAACTGTGATTTGCCATACTAGACATGAATGCCGGAATGACAATCGGGTGACGACCGTCACAGCGATGTTCCATCCCAGAAATTTTTACGTAACGTTGTTGACGTGCACGTCATATCGAGGCGCAATTGGATGATTATTTCACACCACAAAGCGCCTTGCCTCGCCAGGTGGTATATTTTTGCGCAAGCCGGCGTAGGCGTGGCCTCGGCGCCACAGTTCCGTCGATCGTCAATCTGCCTGCGCTTCGAGCATCTGAGCACTTCCTGACCTCGGAACGCCACCTCGCCCATCAAGATATCAGGCAGAATCGTTATGCCATGCAGCAAATCTGACCAATTGCTCGAAAAAGCTGCCGGATAGCACAAGGCCGGATCTGAGACCCGGCCTTGAAATATCATTCCTTGGGAAAAATGGAGCTCAACCGGCCTCGAGAACCCGCTTCAGCGCCGTTTCCAGGCTCGCCTTTTGAATTTCGAGCTCCTGATGGCGCTCCCGTTCTGCCGCAACCACCTCCGGATTGGCGTTGGCCACGAACTTCTCGTTGCTCAACTTTCCTGCAATTCGCGCCATCTCCTGATCAACCTTGGCGATTGCCTTTTCGATGCGCGCCTTTTCAGCGGCCAGATCGATCAGCGCGCCGAGCGGCAGGCAGGCGGTTGCCTCGCCGACGACGATCTGCGCCGCGCCCTTGGGGGCGACATCGGCCACGGTGATTGCCTCAACGCGGGCCAGCCGCTTGATCGCAGCGTCGTGACGCAGCAGGCGCTCCTGGGTGACGCCGTTTGCGCCGACCACGACGAGCGGGGCAACGGCACCCGGCGGCACGTTCATCTCAGCACGAGCCGAGCGGATGCCGGTGACGAGATCGATCAGCCAGTTGATGTCTGCCGCCGAATTGTCGTCGGAGAATTCGGGTGCCGGCCATTCGGCATGGCAGAGCAGGGTGTCGCGGGAGGCGCCCTCGCCTGCCGTATGCGTCCACAGCTCTTCGGTCATGAAGGGCATGAAGGGGTGGAGAAGCTTGTATGTCTCTTCCAGCACATAGGCCGCACAGGCCTGTGCCTCCTTCTTGGCGCTCTCGTCCTCGCCCATGAAGACGGGCTTCAGGAGCTCGAGATACCAATCGCAGAACTGGTTCCACACGAAGCGATAGAGACTGCCGGCCGCATCGTTGAAGCGGTAGCTTTCGATCGCGTCGGTGACCTCCCGCTCGGTGCGTGCGAGTTCGGTCAGGATCCAGCGATTGATCGCCAGCGAACTTGTCTGCGGCAGGAAGTCGGGATCGGCCTTCACACCGTTCATTTCGGCAAAGCGGGTCGCATTCCACAGCTTGGTACCGAAGTTGCGGTAGCCGGCGATGCGGGCCGGGTCGAGCTTCACGTCGCGGCCCTGGGCCGCCATGATCGCCAGCGTGAAACGCAGGGCGTCGGCCCCATATTCGTCGATCAGGTCGAGCGGGTCGATGACGTTGCCTTTCGACTTCGACATCTTCTGGCCGTTCTTGTCGCGAACCAGCGCGTGCACATAAACCGTATGGAAGGGCTCGACCGGATTGCCGTCCTCGTCCTTCATGAAATGCAGGCCCATCATCATCATGCGGGCGACCCAGAAGAAGATGATGTCGAAGCCGGTGACGAGAACATCGGTCTGGTAATACTTCGCCAGTTCCGGCGTGTTGTCCGGCCAGCCGAGTGTCGAGAAGGGCCAAAGCGCCGAGGAGAACCAGGTGTCGAGCACGTCCTCGTCACGGGTCAGGATCTCGCCGGGCTTGAAGTTCTCTAGCTTTTCCTCGACCCAGGCCTTCCAAGGACCTTCATGGGCGATGTAGTGCTGGATCGCCGAATGCAGCGCTTCCTCTTCCGTCTTCTCGACGAAGACCTGACCGTCCGGGCCATACCAGGCCGGGATCTGGTGGCCCCACCAGAGCTGGCGCGAAATGCACCAGGGCTCGATGTTTTCCATCCATTCGAAATAGGTCTTTTCCCAGTTCTTCGGCACGAAGTTGGTGCGGCCCTCGCGGACGGAGGCAATCGCCGGCTCGGCCAAGGTCTTTGCATCGGCGAACCACTGGTCGGTCAGCATCGGTTCGATGACGACGCCGGAGCGATCGCCGAAAGGCTGCATGATCTTCTTGTTCTCGACGAAGGGAATGTCATTGCCTTCGTCATCCTTGGTGGTGACGGCGAGACCTTCGGCATTGATCGCGTCCACGATCCGCTTGCGGGCCTCGTATCGGTCGAGACCGCGATACTCTTCCGGCACCAGGTTGATGTCGTCGACTTCGGCCTCGCTCGGCAGCTCGCCAGACTTCGCGATCTCGAGCGCGCGGGCGGCGTAGACGGCATAATCCTCGCCGTCGGCACGCATCTTCGCCTGGGTATCCATCAGACGATAGAGCGGGATCTTGTTGCGGCGGGCGACCTGGTAGTCGTTGAAGTCATGCGCGCCGGTGATCTTCACCGCGCCAGAGCCGAATTTCGGATCCGGATATTCATCGGTAATGATCGGGATCAGG
>JAIXSF010000190.1 GCA_027484835.1 Rhizobiaceae bacterium
GGGATCGTGCCGCCGCTCGCTGGCTTCCGGGCGCTGAAGCGCGAGCAGCGTTACGGCCGCAACTCACGCATCGACATCCTGCTCGAAGACGAGAGCAAGGGTAGCGTTCATGTCGAGGTGAAGAACGTGCATTTCATCCGAGAGGTGGGCCTTGCCGAGTTCCCGGACAGTGTGACGACCCGTGGCGCCAAACATCTCGACGAGATGGGCGATCTGGTCGAGGCGGGCAAGCGCGCGGCGATGCTGTTCGTCATTCAGCGCGGCGATTGCGACCGCCTGAAGATCTGCGCCGATCTCGATCCCGCCTATGGCCGCGCCTTCGCACGCGCCATCGTCCGGGGTGTCGAGGCTTACGCAGTGCGCTGTCACCTCGATCCGGGCAAAATCGTGCCGGAATGTCTCATCCGGATAGACGAAGCCGGGTTTGGTGCTTTATGACGGGCCAAGATCATAGATTAGACGTTCCGAAAGCCACCCCATGGTTACCTATATCGATGCGGCAACGACACCGCTCAAGAATACCGGCGCAATCCGGCTCTACGATGCCGACGCCTTCGAAGGCATGCGCCGTGCCTGCCAGCTGACCGCTCGCTGTCTCGACGCGCTGGTCCCCATGGTCAAGCCGGGGATCACGACGGCCGCCATCGACAAGTTCGTCTTCGAATTCGGGGCCGACCATGGCGCCCTGCCCGCGACGCTCAACTACCGCGGCTACAAATATTCCGTCTGCACCTCAATCAACCATGTGGTCTGTCATGGCATGCCTGATGACAAGCCGCTGCGCGATGGCGATATCGTCAATATCGACGTGACATTCCTGCTCGACGGCTGGCATGGCGATTCCAGCCGCATGTATCCGGTCGGCCAGGTCAAGCGGGCTGCCGAACGCCTGATGGAAGTCACCTATGAATGCCTGATGCGCGGGATCGGCGCGGTGCGCCCCGGCGCCCGCACGGGTGCCATCGGCGAAGCGATCCAGACCTATGCCGAGGCCGAACGCTGCTCGGTCGTGCGCGACTTCTGCGGTCATGGTGTCGGCCGCCTGTTCCACGACAGCCCGAACATCCTGCATTACGGGAAGGCCAACGAGGGACCTGAACTGCGTGAAGGCATGATCTTCACCATCGAGCCGATGATCAATCTCGGCAAGCCGCATGTGAAGGTGCTGTCCGATGGCTGGACTGCCGTGACCCGCGATCGGTCGCTGACGGCCCAGTACGAACATACTGTCGGCGTGACGGCGAACGGCTGCGAGATCTTCACGCTCTCGCCCGCGGGCCTCGATCGTCCCGGCCTCGGCTGACGGCCGGGCGGCGTATGCAGCTACACGCAACTTGAACTTGCACACGGCGGAAGTCGTGTCACTATATCTGCGCGGTCTGAAAGCCGCTCGACCATGAGGGTCAGGATTGGGGTGGCATGACGAGCAAGCTTCCGTTCTCGAGTGAACCTTCGCATGCTGAAGGTGCAGCGCTGCAGCACGGCGGCGACCTTTTCGGATCTAATGAGAGGCTTTCCGGCGACACTGCCGACGAGCGCAGCTTTTTTGCCGAACAGCCTGCGCGCGACACCAATCTTTCCAAGGCTTCGTCGAGCCGTAGGAGCGTTTCGCCGGAAGCCCACTATCTCGGCCACCGGGAACGGCTGCGCAACCGCTTCCGCGACGGCGGCGACACCGCACTTGCCGACTATGAAATTCTGGAACTGCTGCTCTTCCGGCTCATTCCGCGTCGCGATACCAAGCCGATCGCGAAGGCCCTGCTTGCTCGTTTCCAGACACTTGCCGGTGTGCTCGGGGCTCCGCCTGCTCTCCTGCAGGAGGTCAAGGGCATCGGCGAGACTGTGGCCCTCGACCTGAAGCTGATCGCCAATGTTGCCCAGCGGATGTTGAAAAGCGAACTGCGCGAAAAGCAGGTGCTGTCGTCCTGGTCGTCGGTGATCGACTATTGCCATGCAGCCATGGCCTATGAGACCACAGAACAGTTCCGCATCCTCTTCCTCGACAAGCGCAATGTCCTGATTGCCGATGAGATCCAGGGCCGCGGGACGGTCGACCATACCCCGGTCTATCCCCGCGAAGTGGTGAAGAGGGCCCTCGAACTCTCCGCGACCGCCATCATTCTCGTTCACAACCATCCGAGTGGCGACCCGACCCCGTCGCGTGCCGACATCGACATGACCCGGACGATCGTCGACACCGCCAAACCACTTGGCATCACGGTGCATGACCACATCATCATCGGCAAAGATGGCCATGCCAGCCTCAAGGGCCTTCGGCTGATCTGACCTGCCAGTTCGCAGCCGTCCTCCCCAGATCGAGGGAGACATTGCTGCGGTGACTTGGGATGCTGATAACGAAACAGTGACGTTGCCCTGTCATAATGGTTCTCGATAATGTGCACTGCAGCATTGCGGCAGGCGAATCAGAGGCACCTCATGAACCAGTATGACTTCGTCGTAATTGGCAGCGGACCGGCCGGACGCCGCGCGGCGATCCAGGCGGCCAAGCTGGAGAAGACGGTTCTCGTCATCGAGAAGGGCACACGTGTCGGCGGCGTGTCGGTTCACACCGGCACGATCCCGTCGAAGACCCTGCGCGAGACCGCCCTCAATCTCACCGGCTGGCGCGAGCGCGGCTTTTATGGCCGCAGCTACCGCGTCAAGCAGGAGATCAACGCGGACGATCTGCGCCGTCGTCTGCTCATTACCCTCGACCACGAGGTCGAGGTTCTGGAACATCAGTTTTCCCGCAATCGCGTTCACCAGATGCGCGGCAAGGCACATTTCCTCGATCCGCATACGCTTGAAGTGGTCAAGGAAGACGGTGAAATGGTGCATGTGAAGGCCGGCTCCGTGCTGCTTGCCGTCGGCACCCGCCCCTTCAAGCCGTCGCACATTCCGTTTGACGGCGTCAGCATCATCGACAGCGACGAGATCCTGGAGATCAAGGAATTGCCGCGCTCGATGATCGTCATTGGCGCAGGCGTCATCGGTATCGAATATGCAACGATCTTCTCGGCCCTCGATACCGTGGTCACCGTCGTCGAGCCGCGCGACACGATGCTCGATTTCATCGACAAGGAGATCGTCGAGGACTTCACATATCAGCTGCGCGATCGCAACATGAAGCTGATCTTCGGCCAGACAGTCGAGGGTGTCGAAAAGGTCGACGGCAAGTGCCGCGTGACCCTGAAGAACGGGCGGATCCTCACCTCCGAAATGGTGCTCTTCGCCGCCGGCCGCGTTGGCGCTACCGACACGCTGAACCTTCAGGCCGCGGGGCTCGAAGCCGACAATCGCGGTCGTCTGAAGGTGAACCCGGACACTTTCCAGACCTCCGTCCCGAACATCTATGCCGCCGGCGACGTGGTCGGCTTCCCATCGCTCGCCTCCACCTCGATGGAGCAGGGCCGCATTGCCGCCCGCCACGCGGTCGGAGCTCCGGCGCATGATCCACCGCAGTACTTCCCCTACGGCATCTATGCGGTACCGGAGATTTCCACCTGCGGCCTCACGGAAGAAGACGTCATCCAGCGCGGCATTCCCTACGAGACCGGCATTGCGCATTTTCGCGAAACCTCGCGTGGCCATATCATGGGCCTCGACAGCGGCATGCTGAAGATGATCTTCTCGTTGAAGACGCGACGGCTGCTTGGGGTGCATATCGTCGGCGAAGGGGCGACGGAACTCGTTCACATCGGCCAGGCGGTGCTCAACCTCAAGGGCACGGTCGAGTACTTCGTCGAGAACACCTTCAACTATCCGACACTTGCCGAGGCCTACAAGATTGCCGGTCTCGACGCGTGGAACCGGATGGGTGAGCTGAAGGTCGAAAAGATCGAGCGTCGCGCCGCGGAGTGATCGGTTCGCCGACAGACCGGCGAATTCTGACAAGAGACGGACTGCGGCTCAGCTGCTAAGGAGGGCGCCTGTCCAGCTTTCCCCCGAGTCGTCCATGTCTTCCTCTCTCCGCCAGATCGCGGCCAGACCGCAACTGGTCATCCTGTCCATCATGATTTTCGTGCAGGGCTGCGCTTATGGTGCGACCCTGCCCTATCTGGCCGTCACCGCGATCGGCGATCTCGGCATGAGCGACCAGGCCTATTCGGCGCTGACGATTGCGGCCTCCGTGATGACCGTGGGCCTAAGCGTCTCGCTCGGCATTCTTTCCGATGGCGTCGCCGACCGGCGGCGCATGATCGTCCTCCTGTCGCTGGTCGGAACCGTCGGCTACGGCTCGGTTTTTGTCTTTGCCAACATTCCGGTTTTTGTGCTGGCCACAGCGCTTGTCATCCCGTTTGCTCAGTCGGTGCATTCGCTGCTCTTTGCCGCTGCGCGGGTCGAGACAAAAGCGCTCCAGGGCCGCGACGCGGCGGCGGTAAACACGGTGATCCGGTCCTTCATGTCGGCGTCCTGGGTGGTCATGCCGGCCATTCTGGGCCTGTTGCTCTCCGGTGCCGGCACCATGATCGGGGCCTGGGGTGCCGCGGCGCTTTGCACGCTGTCGATTGCGATGGCCACGACATTCCTCCTCAAACCCGCGACCGGGGAGGCGCCGGCCGGGATCGGTGCTGCCGGTTTCAAGGATGCCCTGAAGGAACTCGGCACGCCTCAAATGCTGGTGCGCATGATCGCCATGGCCTGCATCACCGGCATTACCCGACTTGCGGGAATCATCTGGCCGTTGATCCTGACGCTCGAGCTTGGCGGATCGACCCGCGATGTCGGCTTCATCGCCGCGTTGATCGCCTTCATCGAAATCCCCTTCATGCTGATCGCGGCGTCGCTGCTCCGACGCTTCAGCCTTCTCTCGATCATCGTCGTCTCGGCAATCGCCTATGGGGCTCATATGGCCGGCTTCGCCTTCGCCAGCGCGCCGTGGCACATTTATGCGCTCGCGTTTCCCGGAGCGGCTGCCGCTGCGGCACTGCTTTCAATGCCGCTGACCTATTTCCAGGATCTTTTTCCAACACGCCCGGGCCTCGGCACCGCGTTCATGCCGATCAACTCATTCCTCGGCAATGCCGTCAGTGCACTCACCTTTGCTATGGGCTCGCATCTTCTCGGCTATTCCGGGACGGCCTGGCTCGGGCTGGTGCTGGCGATCTCGGGCGTTGTCGCCCTGCTGCTCGTCGAGAGGCGCGTAGCAGATGTCGGTCTCAAGAGATGAAAAAGGGCGGCTTTCGCCGCCCTTTCCGTGATCAACCTGCCTTTTCCAGCTGCAAGCGCGTGACGCCTGCTGCGAGGTTCAGACCCGTACCCGCCTGCGCACTCAGTGGCTGCAGGCCGAAATTCTTGGCGTTGCCGCCAATCAGGGCGTTGGCGCCGAGACCAACGCCGAGGGCTGCGTTGGCGGATGCGCCGACATAGCTTCCGGCAAGAGCACCCTCGCCTACGCGGTTCGCTGCCGTATTGACGACGATCCAGTTCATGTAGGTCTTGCCCGTCACACCGACGTCGAGACCAAGGCGACCGATGGTGCCGGTATAGCGTTCGACGGCACCGCTTGCGGTGCGGAACTGGCAATCCACGGCACGGCTGGAGGTGACGAGCAGGCCAACCCCGCCTTCGATCTCGCAGCTCAGGGTGCCGACACGCTGTGCCTCTCCTGTATCGCGGGCGGCTGCCTGCTTGCGGCCGTCGGCGGCAAGGGCGAACGAGGTCGAGGCAACGGTGGCCGCGAGCGCGAGACTGACGAGTTTCTTCATGGAAGCTTCCTTTCGAATTCATGTGTTGCAGTGGTGTCGGCCGCCCATGACGGCGACCGAACACGCAGGCGTGGACGAACGGTCAGTTCGGAAACCACGCGAAGCCCGGAATAGACCTCGGCAAGCGCGACGATCGTCTCGAACGCATCGACGTTCGACACCTCGCCGGAGATGTGCAGGTTGCCGCCATCGTCGGCCACCCGCAGGCTCGGCCGGGTCTTGTCTCCGGCCGATGCGATGAGTGCCTCGACCGTTTCCGGCAGGTCGAGGTGAGCCATGCTGCCGCCTGTGCGGCCCGCAGTGACGAGTTCCAGATCCATGACGGGATCAACTCCGAGGTCTGATGAGATTTTCGTCTTAACGCAGGGCATCCTTGACGCGGTCCTTGGCCTTGCCAAGCGCGCTCTGTGCTTCGCCGGCGAGCTTGTCGCTCTTGCCTTCGACTTCGAGTTGCCGATTGCCGGAGATCTTGCCAGCGGCCTCCTTGACGGAGCCCTTGACCTGACGAACGGCACCTTCGATACGGTTCTTGTCCATTGTCTTTCTCCAATTTCTAGACATCGCCGCTGTTGGCGATGATGGAGAAATAGCTGCGGGAAAGACCGGATTGCAGAGCGCAAACTACTAGTAGGCCTAGTAGGTTCTGACCTAATTTCAGCCTCTCAGCGCCGTTTTGGCTGGTCACCCAGGAAACCGCGCTCCCGCGCCCAGATGACGGCGGCCGCCCGACGATTGACGCCGATCTTGGTATAGAGCGAGGCCACGTGATTGCGGATCGTGTGCTTCGAGAGATGCAATGCATCGCCCATTTCCGCATCACTCAGACCCTGGCATATCAGAGAGAGGATCTCCGTCTCGCGCTCGGAGAGATCCTGCAGGCGTGCCGTCGAAGGCTTTCCGCGGGAGGACTGGCGAAGGGTCGCAAGGCGGTCGACGACCGTGCGGCTGAACCAGGAGGTATCCGCCATGACACTTTCGATCGCCTGGATGAGTTCGTCCTCGGTGCGCCGACGTTCCGTGACGTCCTGCAGCCCCCAGATGACACATTGCTGGTCGGCGATCTCGACGCGCTCGGCAGCCACCAGGCATTCGGCAGCGCCGCCATCCTTGAGGCGCATGGTCAGCGGCTCGTCACGCACCGGGGTATTGTCCTTCAGTTTCTGTTCGACGGCGCGGCGAAGCTTGGCATCCTCCCAAAGCCCGAGCTCGGCCGCCGTCTTGCCGATCACTTCCTCACTCTTGCGACCGCAAAGCTGGAGGAAGGCCTCGTTGACTTCGGTGAAGACAAAATCCTGCAGCCGGGAAATTGCTGTCGGCGCCGGTGAAAGCCGGAACGACTTCGAAAAGCGCTCCTCGCTCTGCCGGAGAGCATTCTGCGCCCGACGCCGACCGTCGAGGTCGGCGAAGGTAAAGAGCATGCAGGCCTCTTCACCGACAGGGATCGGCTCGCCGGCAACGATCACCAGTCGGTCACCGCCGGGTATGGGGATCAGAGCCTCACGTTGACGGATCAGGCGTCCTTCGTTGAGCTTCTCGATGGCGTCCTCGCCAGTCTCGCAATTGGAGAAGAGACCGATGTCCTCAACCGTCCGGCCGACCACGTCCTCACGGGCAAGGCCGGTCATTTCCATGAAACCCTGGTTGACGCGGATGAAGCGTTGATCTTCGAGCCGACAGATCAGCCCAGGTGCTGGATTGGCGTTGAAGGCACTTTCGAATCGTTTCTCTGCTTCGAAGCGGGGCGTCTCGTCGCGCAGCACGAGGACGAGCACATCGGGCTTTTGACCGGCATCCTCAATCACCATGCTGCGCACGGTGTGGATCCAGATCACATCCTCGTCGCCTGCAAGCGAAACTTCCACAGTGACGTCATCCACCGCCTCGCCGGCCAGCAAGCGCTCGAGCGGATACTGGCCCTCGTCCAGACGGTGCTTGTTGCGATAGCGCAGCGTAAATCGGCGGCGGTAGTCGGCAACATCAGTGCCAAGATCCTCGACCGCTTCGATGCGGTGCATGTTCAGCGCCGACTGGTTTGCCCAGGCGATCCGACCGTCGGTCTCCACCAGGATCAATCCATCACTCAGTCCGGCAATGACCTGCTGAAGAACACTGCGATTGATCTTGGGGGGCTGTTCGACGTCGATCATGGGCGGGTCATCCAGTTTCTGTCCCGCTGATCTGGTGCAGGCAGCGCCTCAGACAAGGGCAAGGCTCCGTCCTTTGCTCACAGTGCGAAGGACAGGCTTTCTCCATCGAGCGGAACGAGCAAACGGTCGCTTCCCGGCCAACTGGGTGCAACGGCACGGAGATCGGCGCGCGACACCGTGGCATGGTCCACCGCATCCATATGGGTCACGATGACCTGAGCCCAATGAGCAAGGTCCAGCGCACGCGCGATCATCGGGAGGTCCATGACCAGTGGCCCCTTGCCCTTCCAGAGGGCGCCACAGCCATGGACAACGACGATCTCCGGCCGCTCTGCCATCAGAACGTTCTCCACCTCGGCACAGATGATCGTGTCGCCGGCCCAATACAGCGTCGGCTCGGATACGGCGCCGATGAGGAAGCCCGAGACGTCTCCCATGTCCTCCAGCACCTCCGGCGGACCATGGCGTCCGTCGGTCGTTCGGATGCTCACGCCGCCCATCATGATACCCTCGCCAATGGCGCGAACGTCGTCGAACCCCATGGCGATGATCGCCTCGCGGTCTCGTCCATGACAGAGAATCGGCATGGATCGGGGCAGAATCTCCTGCGCCACATCGTCGAAATGATCGGAATGGAGGTGGGACACAAGCACGGCATCAATTCCGTCGAGAAGGTTCTCGGCCGGTAATGGAAGATCGACAAGCGGTGATGGACCGCGACCGGAATAGCTTTTCCCCTCGCCCCTGGCTGCCAGCCAGGGATCGACAAGTAGCGTCGTTCCAGCGATTTCGACCGTCAGCGTGGCACTTCGGATCAACCTGATCTGCATGGCCTCTTCCCTGTTCGCCCAAACGAAAAAGCCGCCCCGAGGGACGGCTTTCTCTGAAATTCCACCGGAAGAGCGAAATTACTCGGCGTCGCCTTCAGCGGCCTTCTTCTTCGGAGCTGCCTTCTTCTTCGGAGCGGCTTCTTCGCCTTCAGCAGCGTCGTCAGCCTTGGCAGCAGCCTTCTTCTTCGGGGCTGCCTTCTTGGTCGAGGTTTCGCCTTCTTCGGCGTCGTCGGCCAGAAGCTCTTCCTTGCTCACCTTCTTGTCGGTGACGGAAACTTCAGCCAGCAGCTTGTCGATGACCTTCTCTTCGAAGATCGGAGCGCGCAGCGACGCTGCGGCACCCGGGGTGTTGCGGAAGAAGTCGAGGATCTGCTTTTCCTGGCCCGGGAACTGCTGCAGCTGGGCGAAGAGCGAACGCTGCATTTCTTCCTCGGTCACTTCGATGCCGGCCTTTTCGCCGATTTCGGAGAGAACGAGGCCGAGGCGGACGCGACGCTCGGCGAGCGCGCGGTATTCTTCGCGGGCCGCTTCTTCGGTCGTGTCTTCGTCAGCGAAGGTCTTGCCGGACTGCGCAAGATCGGTGTTGATCTGGCGCCAGATGTTTTCGAACTCGGCGTCGATCAGCTTGGAGGGCGACTCGAACTTGTAGAGCGTGTCCAGCTGGTCGAGGATCTGACGCTTGACCTTCTGACGGGTCACGTTGCCGTACTGGCTTTCGATCTGGCCGCGGACGATTTCCTTCAGCTTTTCGACCGATTCGACGCCAAGCTTGGTAGCGAGCTCGTCGTTGATCTCGACGGCAGCCGGAGCGGCCACTTCCTTGACGTTGATGTCGAAGGTGGCTTCCTTGCCAGCAAGGTTTGCTGCCGGGTAGTCAGCCGGGAAGGTTACAGTGATGACCTTTTCGTCGCCGGCCTTCAGACCGACGAGCTGTTCTTCGAAGCCCGGGATGAAGCGGTTGGAGCCGATGACGAGTTCTGCGTCTTCGTCCTTGCCGCCGTCGAAGGCAACGCCGTCGACCTTGCCGAGGTAGTCCATGGTGACGCGGTCGCCATCAGCGGCCTTGCCCTTCTTGGTTTCGAAGGTGCGGGCGCTTTCAGCGATCTTGGTGATCTGCTCGTTGATCTCGTCTTCGGAGACTTCGACAACTTCGCGGGTGACCTTGATGCCGTCGACCGACTTCAGTTCGATCGCCGGGATGATTTCGTA
>JAIXSF010000242.1 GCA_027484835.1 Rhizobiaceae bacterium
GGATCCGCGGCAAAAGGCGGGAATTCCGATGGACCTCCTGGCGCCGCTCCAGTAAACGACCATCCGATAGGATGACATGTTAAATTCGTTGATCGAACCGGCGGGCCCTCGTGCCCGCCGGTTTTTTGATGTCGGTGCATCGTGTCTCCAGGTGGCCTCAAGGCCGGAGCAGTGACGCAAGGAAAGTCCCTTACCGGACCTGCCATCAGGACTGGATTGTGGTCCCCACTTCTCGTTTCGGTTCAAGGTCAGCCGCCCATTCCTGTGTCAGGAGCACGGCCGAATTCCTGTGCCTGAAACGCAGACAAGGCCGGGCATTTGCCCGGCCTTGTCTCTTTCCGCGATGCTTTTGGGATGCAAGGCGTGAGCGCTGAAGCGGGTGGGGCGCTTCAATAGCCGACAGCAATCCCATCCTTGCGGGATTCGGACGCACCCGTCAGGGTGCCGTTCTCCCAGTCGATGCGCACGACCTGTGCACCGCCGATCGGGTCTTCGGCAGGGACGATTTCGAAGCCACGGCGCGTTAACTCGGCCAGGGTCTCGGCCGGTACCGTATGTTCGGCCTCGACGCGCGGGACCTTGCCGCCAACAGGTATCAGGCGCGGCAGATCGATCGCGTCCTGCATGTCCATGTCGTAGTCGACGACTTTCGAGATCAGATGGGCATGGCCCATGGCCTGGTAGTAGCCGCCCATGACGCCGAAGGACATTTCCGTGAGGCCATTGCGGGTTACCATGCCGGGAATGATCGTGTGCAGCGGGCGCTTTTCCGGAGCGATCATGTTGGGATGGCCACGCTTGAGCGAGAAGCTTTGGCCACGGTTGTGCAGGATGACGCCCGAGTTCGGAGCAACGAGACCGGTGCCGAAGCTGTCGAAAATCGAGTTGATGAAGCTCACGGCATTGCGGTCCTCATCGACTATAGAGATGTAGACCGTGTCGCGATGCAGCGGCATCTCGAAATCAGGCAGTTCGGTCATTGCGCGAGTCAGGTCGATCTTTTCGGCCAGTCCCCGCGCGAAGTCTACCGAAAGCAGTTCGTCGATCGGAACATGCGCCTTGGCCGGATCGGCGATCCAGGAGTCGCGGGCGGCATAGGCGAGGCGGGTGGCCTCGATCTCCAGATGCAGCCTGTCGGGTGACTGGGGTTCCAGCGTGTTGTCGAAGCAGGAGAGGATGTTGAGGATCAGCAACGCGATGATGCCCTGGCCGTTCGGCGGGCATTCGTGGACGGTGTAGCCACGGAAGTCGGTGGTGACCGGGTTTACGTATTCGCCCTCTGCTGCCGCGAAATCCTCCAGTGTATGGAGGCCGCCATGTGCGTTGAGATGCGCCACCATGTCTTCGGCGACGGACCCCTTGTAGAAGCCGTCGCGGCCTTCTGCTGCAATCTTGCGCAGCGTTGCGGCAAGCTTTGGCTGGCGGTGCGTTTCGCCGATGCGTGGAGCCCGGCCGCCGGGCAAGAAGATTTCGGCGGCCGCCTTGTCTGAAGCGAGTAGCTCCTCTTCCTTCTTCCAGTCGCGGTGGACGCGCGGCGAGATGGCATAGCCTTCCTCGGCATAACGGATGGCGGGTGCGAGCACCTCGGCCAGGGGAAGGCGACCGTGGTCGGCGTGGAGGCGGGTCCAGGCGTCGATAGCGCCGGGAATGGTCACAGCGGAGGGGGACTGGCGCGGGACTTCGGTGAGGCCGCGCTCTTCGAACCAGTCGATCGTGAGCGCCTTCGGCGTGCGGCCCGAACCGTTATAGGCGATGACATCCGCGCTGCCCTTCGGGGCATAGAGCGCAAAACAATCGCCGCCGATGCCCGTCGAGCCCGGTTCCACGACGCATTGCACGGCACAGGCGGCAATTGCTGCATCCATGGCATTGCCACCGGCCTGCAAGATATTGATTGCCGTCAGCGTGGCATAGGGGTGGGAGGTCGCGGCCATGGCTTTGGCCGACACAGCCACCGATCGTGTCGGCTTCTCGAAATTGCGCATCCTTGTCAGTCTCCTAGTATTCTCTGGTGCCATGGCTTCAGCCGCGGGATCTGTATGGTGTCATGCGGATCTCCAGGTAGGCTAGTGCACGGACGATCAGGAAGTTGATGAAAAGATAGATTGCACCCGCCGCGATAAAGACTTCGATCGCGCGGTAGCTTTGGGAAATGAGGCCCTGGGCGATGCCAGTCACCTCCATCAGCGTGATGATCGAGGCAAGCGATGTGCCCTTCACCATCAGAATGATTTCATTGCCATAGGAAGGGATCGCCTGGCGAAGTGCGATCGGCAGGATGACAAGGCGAAGGGTGAGAACGCGTGACATGCCAAGTGCTTTTGCGGCTTCGCCCAAGCCACGCGGGACGTTCTTGATCGCGCCACGCAGGATCTCGCTGCCATAGGCGGCGGTATTCAGCGTGAGGGCGAGGATCGCGCACCAATAGGGTTCGCGAAACAGGCCCCAGAGCCCGATTGCCTGAAGGGAGGGGCGGAACTGGCCGAGCCCGTAGTAGATCAGGAAGATCTGTACGAGCAGGGGCGTGCCGCGGAAAACGGCAACGAAGGTTCGTATAGGCCAGACGATCAGCCGATGCTCTCCCTGCTGCGCGAGCGCCAGAAGAAGCGCAAGGATAAAACCAAGCATGATGGAAGTGCCGGCCAATTGAAGGGTGAGGGGCACGCCCGAAAGAAGCTTCGGTATGATTTCGAGAAAGAAGCCGAGATCGATCATCTATGCATGATCCCTCGGGATGTGCGGGTCTCGGCAACGCGGAAAACCTGTCCTGTAACACCGGCGATCACGAAGTAGAGCGCGGCGGCTGCGAGGTAGAAGAGGAAGGGTTCGCGGGTGGAGCCGGCACCGATCTGCGCCTGGCGCATCAATTCGACGAGGCCGATCACGGAGATCAGGGCGGAGTCCTTCAGCACCAGCTGCCAGACATTGCTGAGACCCGGGATTGCATGGCGCATCAGCTGAGGAATGATGACGAGGCGCAGCATCTGAAGGCGCGAAAGGGCCAATGCTTTCGCCGCGTCGAACTGTCCGCGTTCGACCGCGAGATAAGCACCGCGATAGACCTCGGCCTGATAGGCGCCGGAGATGATGCCGATCGCGATGACGCCTGTTGCCAACGATGGCAGGCCAACGAAGCCGTCCGAGCCGAAGCTCTTGGCAATTGCGGTGAGGGCGACGGAGCCTCCGTAGTAGAAGAGGTAAATGGTCAGGAGATCCGGCACGCCGCGAAAGACGGTGCCGTAGGCCGAGGCCAGCGACCTCGGGAGACGTTTCGACGACAAGGCGCCGCTCGCGCCCAGGGCACCGAAGATGGCGCCGAGCAGAAAGCCCAGAACCGAGAGCAGCAGCGTCATGGCGGCCGCACCGAGAAGGGCCGCGCCCCAGCCGCCTTCGGCGAAACCGAGCAAATGCAATTTTTCAAGCATGCGGGCGAACCCCTCTATGGCATTCCTGCAGCCGGAATTGCGCGAATTCCGGCTGCGGTCGGTTCGCGTCGGTTACTTAACCGGGGTGACGTCGGTGCCGACCCACTTCTCGGAAATGCGCTTGATCGTGCCATCGGCGATGGCGGAGTCGATCGCCGCGTTCAGCATGTCCTTCAGCTTGGCGTCTTCCTTGCGCAGGCCAGCGCCGGTGCCGAGACCGAAGACGCCACCGACGAAGCCAGGGCCGGCGATCGTGTAGTCGGCGAATTCCGGCTTGGCGAGTGTCGCGGCAAGCGCCGTCTGCTGGGCGAAGAGTGCGTCGATGCGGCCGGCGGCCAGGTCAAGATCGTGCTGTTCGGTGGTCTTGTATTCGCGGATCTCGACGGTGTCGCCGAAGTACTTCTTGACGAAGTCGAGGTTGGTGGTGGCGGCCTGCACTCCGACGATCTTGCCCTGCAGCAGCGGCTTCAGCTTGTCGATGGCCGCGGTCGCTGCGGCTTCATCTTCCAGCTTAAATTTCTCGGCAGAGACGCCGAGCTTGCCCAACTCACTATCCTTGGCGACGGCAAAGCCGGACGGGTCGACAGCATAGGGCTGGGTGAAGTCGATGGTTTCCAGGCGCTTGGGCGTTATGAACATGCTCGCCATGATGACATCGAACTTGCCGACGGTGAGCGAGGGGATGAGGCCGTCCCAATCCTGGGAGACGATCTCGCAGGTGACCTTCATGCGGGCGCAGAGATCGTTTGCAAGCTCCACTTCGAGGCCATCGAGCTTGCCGTCCGCTGTGGTGAAGTTCCAGGGTGCATAGGCGCCCTCGGTGGCGATCTTGATCGGTTTGGCTGCATCCTGCGCCAGAACCGGCTGGGCCAATGCGAGTGTGGTGAAGACAGCCGCCAGCGCGGCCATGCGATTGATCGTCATGACTTTTCCTCTTCGTTGTTGTGCCGTGGATGACGGCGGTTCCCCGTCCATGCCGGATGTATCCCCGGTTCAGGACAAATGATCAGACCAGGTTTAGGGACGGCCCGGACTGGCGTAGTCGGCAATCATGGATGCCGTCTCGACGATGTGCTCCTGCATGACCGCCTCGGCATGGCGGGCGTCGCCAGACCTGAGAGCGTCGATCAGCTTTTGATGCTCTTCGCGGGCCGACATCGGCTTGTCGACATAGTCGAACCAGATGCGCATGTAGGGCTCGATGGCCACATGCAGCGCCGTGATCTGGCGGATCAGTTTCGGGCGGTTGCTGAGGGCGAAGATGAAGGCGTGGAACTCCTGGTGACGGACAACCCAGTCGCTGCTGCCCGATTGTCCGGCCCGTTCCATGCGCTCCAACAGCCGATCGAGCTCTTCGAAGGTTTCGGAATTCATCCGCGGCGTGGCTAGGCGGACAGCCAGCCCCTCAAGCACCGACCGGATCTCGAAGGTTTCATGGATTTCGTCGAGTGTGAGCCCCGCGACGACGCAGCCGCGATTGGGGCGCAGCGTCACCAGCCCATCTGCCGCCAGCCTGCGAAAGGCTTCTCGAACCGGCATTCGGCTCATGCCGATCTCGGCTGCAATTTCTTCCGGTATCAACCGCTCGCCCGGCTTGTACCGGCCGACCCGCAAGGCACGCTGCAGGTGGAGATAGGCCTCCTGTTCGGCCGTGGAGGCAAGATGCGCCGTGGCGGCGGTCGAGATCGACATTTCTTTGACTCACTGGATTTTTGTATCCACTCATCCAAACATCGTACTTGGGAGCCGTCAAGCGCTTTTTGATCAAAAGTCACCGAGGGTGTTAGTGGGTTGGATGCAGGCCGTTTGCCACCCTTTCACGAATGAGACGCGTAAAGGCCGCAACCGTGTTCCGATCCGCGCCGGGCGACGCCACGAGGATGAATTCCACATCCTCAATGGTCGGCAGGGCCGACGGCGGTAGTTCCCGGAGCCCTGACGGGGCGAGGTTGCGCGGCTGGACAAGCACGCCCATGCCCGCCCTTGCCGCGGCGGTCAGGCCGCTCAGGCTCTGGCAGGAACAGACGATCCGCCATGGCTGTCCGGCGCGCTCGAGCGCTTCCATGAGCAATGTTCTCGTCAGGCTCGGTGGCGGAAAGACGATCAGCGGCAGGATGGGCATCGCCAAGACCGCGTCCGGATCGGCGGCAAGCCAGACCAGTGGTTCGCGCAGAATTGCCTCGCCCCGGCGATCCCCGAGGCGGCGCTTTGCAAAGACCAGATCAAGGTCGCCCTTGTCCTGCATGTCCGCCAGATCCTTGGAAAGCGCCACCGTCAGATGCAGTTCGACAGCGGGATAATCGGCGATGAAGTCCTGCAGGAGTGCCGGAAGCTGGCCCGAGACCAGATCTTCGGAAATGCCGAGCCGCAATCGACCGCGAGGCTGGGCGGTCCCGAAGAGGGAAGCCGTCTGGCGCTCGAGGGACAGTAGTTGGCGGGCGTGCGGAAGAAGGGCTTCGCCGTCAGCCGTCAGCCGGACGCCGTGTGTGTCGCGGTCCAGCAGCCGACGACCGAGCACTTCTTCGAGGCGCTGCAGATGCTGGCTGACGGTCGATTGCCGCAGGCCCAGTTTCTGGCTGGCGAGGGTGAAGCTGCTGAGCTGGGCAATCGACACGAAGCTACGCAGGTGAACGAGATCAAGCATATCACGTTTTCCGATGACTGTTATTTCTTGCATCGCGTTTGACGATAACTAGTCTCGGCACTCTGTCCAGCTGGAACCTTCCGATGAAACGCTTTCTTCCCGATACCTTCACGCTGCTGCTCGTGGCCATGGTCGTGCTCGCGAGCCTCTTGCCGATTTCAGGCGAACCGGCAGAATGGTTCGGGCTGGCGACGAATCTGGCGGTTGCGCTGCTGTTCTTCCTGCACGGGGCACGCCTTTCGACCGATGTGGTCGTGGCAGGCTTCCTGCATTGGCGGCTTCAAAGCTTCATTCTGGCAGTGACGTTCGTGGTCTTTCCGCTGCTTGGTCTTTTGCTCGGCTTTCTGTCCCCGTGGCTGATCCCGCCGGCGCTCTATCTTGGGCTTCTCTATGTCTGCGTCCTGCCCTCGACCGTGCAGTCGTCGATTGCCTTCACCTCGATCGCGGGAGGCAATGTGCCGGCCGCCATCTGTGCTGCCTCTGCGTCAAACATCCTTGGCATGTTCCTGACGCCGGCACTTGTCGCCGTCCTGTTTTCGGCGGGCGGTCATGTCGGGGTGTCGCTGGACATGATCTGGAAGATCCTGTTGCAGCTTTTCCTGCCGTTTGTGCTTGGGCAGGTCCTGCAACCCTTCATCGGCGACTGGATCCGGGCCCGCAAGTCCCTGCTTATGCCAGTCGATCGCGGCTCGATCCTGATGGTCGTCTACCTCGCTTTTTCCAATGCGGTCGTCGAAGGCATCTGGTCCGAATTCTCCACCGCGGATCTCGCTCTGGTGATCGGCCTTGATATCGCCCTGCTCGTCGTTGTGCTGTTGATCACGGCATTTGGATCGAAGCTTTTCGGCTTCAGCCGGGAGGACCGGATCGCGGCGATCTTTTGCGGTTCCAAGAAGAGCCTGGCGAGCGGTGTGCCGATGGCCGGCGTCATCTTTGCCGGCCAGTCGGTCGGTGCAATCGTCCTGCCGCTGATGCTTTTCCACCAGATCCAGCTGATGGTCTGTGCGTGGCTTGCGCGGCGGTTCATCGTCGCCGCGCCGGAGCCGGTGCTGGTGGCGGCTGAGGCAGCGCCGGGAAAGTAGGGCCCGTAGCCGGATCCATTGCGGGTCCGAGCATGCTTGTCCTGGAGATATCCCGGAGCCCTCCTATTCAGGTGTAGGTTGCC
>JAIXSF010000457.1 GCA_027484835.1 Rhizobiaceae bacterium
CGAATTCTACTCGCGCTAATTGCTTGCGAGACGGATTTGTGGAAAGCCGCCCCTCGGGGCGGCTTTTTCTGTTTGCAGTGCAGCGTCGAGCGAAGATGATGGCGCCGCAAGGCTTCGGGTAAGGGGAACGAGATGGATCTGCAGCTGATCGCCGACGAGATCGTCACGGCACTTGAGCCGCGCCTCGGCGAGGGCAAGGTGGCCGACTACATCCCGGAGCTCGCCCGCGTTGATCCGAAGCAATTCGGCATCGCGATCACCACCGTCGACGGCAAGACCTACAAGGCCGGCCATGCGGACACGGCCTTTTCGATCCAGAGCATTTCCAAGGTGTTCATGCTGACGCTGGCGCTCGGGAAGGCCGGCGAATCGATCTGGAAGCGGGTGGGCCGCGAGCCGTCCGGGTCTTCCTTCAATTCGATCGTCCAGCTCGAACACGAGCATGGCATCCCGCGCAATCCCTTCATCAATGCCGGTGCGATCGTCGTCACCGACATGGTGCTCGCGGGGCATGCGCCGCGCGAGGCGATCGGTGAATATCTGCGTTTCATGCGCTATCTTGCCGATGACGAGACGCTGTCGATCGACGAGAAGGTAGCGCAGTCGGAGCAGCGCACCGGCTATCGCAACTTCGCGCTCGCCAACTTCATGCGCGGCTTCGGCAATCTCGACCATCCGGTCGAGCACACGCTCGGCGTCTACTTCCACCAATGTGCACTGGCGCTTTCCTGCGTGCAGCTGTCCCATGCGGGCCTGTTTCTCGCCAATCGCGGTACCAATCCACTGACCGGCTTTTCCGTCGTTTCGCCGAAGCGGGCGCGGCGCATCAATGCGCTGATGCTGATGTGCGGCCACTATGATGGCTCGGGCGACTTCGCCTATCAGGTCGGCCTGCCCGGCAAGTCCGGCGTCGGAGGCGGTATCCTTGCGGTCGCCCCGGGCAAGGCCTCGATTGCCGTGTGGTCGCCCGGCCTCAACAAGGTCGGCAATTCGGCACTGGGTTCAGCAGCACTCGAAATGCTGGCCACGCGCACCGGCTGGTCGGTGTTCGGGACTTGATCTTCCAAGCTGCAACAGGCATTGCAGGGCTGAAAAGCCGCTGAGGCCGGAGCCGACGATGAACCTCATCAACATGATCGACAGCCAGGACGCCGCCGTGCTCGACGCGGAGGACGAGCTCGACCTCTCCGGGGTGCATCCGGTCTTCGCCAAGGCGCCGCGCTCGGTCTCGTTCAACAAGCTGCGCAAGCGCCTGATCCGCCAGGTTCGTCAGGCGATTGCCGATTTCGACATGCTCAAGGGTCAGAAGCGCTGGCTGGTCGGTCTGTCTGGCGGCAAGGACAGTTACGGCTTGCTTGCCGTCTTGCTCGATCTGCAATGGCGCGGGCTTCTGCCGGTCGAACTCATCGCCTGCAACCTTGACCAGGGCCAGCCGAATTTCCCGAAGCATATTCTTCCCGAATATCTGGCCTCGATCGGTGTGAAACATCGCATCGAGTATCGCGACACCTATTCGATCGTGAAGGAGAAGGTGCCGAGCGGCGGCACCTACTGCTCGCTCTGCTCGAGGCTTCGACGCGGTAATCTTTACCGGATCGCCCGCGAAGAGGGCTGCGATGCGCTGGTGCTTGGCCATCACCGCGAGGACATCCTCGAAACCTTCTTCATGAACTTCTTCCACGGCGGCCGTCTCTCGGCCATGCCGGCAAAGCTTCTCAACGACGAGAAGGATCTCTTCGTGCTCCGTCCGCTGGCTTATGTTGCGGAGGAAGACATGGCGCGCTTTGCGCAGGCGATGGAGTTCCCGATCATTCCTTGCGACCTCTGCGGTTCGCAGGATGGTCTGCAGCGCAACGCGATGAAAGAGATGCTCGCGGGGATCGAAGCGAAGATGCCGGGGCGGAAGGACGCCATGCTGCGCGCGCTTGCGCATGTCGATCCCTCGCATCTGCTCGATCCCAAGCTGTTCGATTTCGCCGGGCTGATGGCGAGCAAGCCGGAATGACGGTGTGTCTCTGCCGTTTCTCGCGTGTTTGCTTGTAAAGACACAGGAAATTTGACGCATTCGGCGCGTATGAAGCGCCAAGGCTGGACTGTGCATCTGGCTTCTTGCACATTGCGGCCGGATCAGGGGCCGAAGTCGCAGTGCTTCGTCAGCCCCCGGGAATTGCGTGGGAGTG
This sequence comes from Rhizobiaceae bacterium, assembly GCA_027484835.1. Classification (GTDB taxonomy): domain Bacteria; phylum Pseudomonadota; class Alphaproteobacteria; order Rhizobiales; family Rhizobiaceae; genus Allorhizobium. The sequence continues at coordinate 2,181 of JAIXSF010000457.1, forward strand.
GGAATGTCTGAGGTCGCTCAGCCTTCGGTGTCGAGGCGTGCCGTTTTTCTCGTCGGAGGGTATGAACGCAACGATGCGGCCGGATTCTTCCGGCGGATCGGCCGCGAGATGGACCGCTTTCGCAAGTGCTGGTCCGTCGACTGTGTGCTCGGAACGCCGATGGACATCTTGGATTCCGCAGCGATGACGGCTCCGGTCGATTATCGCGGTCCGGATGGGGCCTGCCAGACAGACATCACTTTCCTCAGCTTCGACGACATCGTGAAGCATGATGGTGCGCGCCCCTTCCTGGTCCGGCTCTGGGCCTATGTCATCGCCTTCTTCGACTATGTCGTGAGCGGGACCATGTTCCGCTTCTTTGCGACCAACTGGCGTTTCGCGCTCTACTTCCTCTACCCGTTCGTGATGCTGGCCTTCTTTGCCTGGCTCGGCACTGTCGCCTATCGTCTGGTGGGCGCTGCCGGACTTCCCGGCGGGCCGCTTCTGCCGGCGGTTGCAGGCCTGGCTCTTGCCTATGGCATCGGCCGGTTCATCGGCGGCCGCTACTTCGTCTTCCATCTCATGGATCTCTGGTCGTTCAGCCGCGAACACCTGCATTGCCGCAGGCCCGGCATGGATCAGCGGATCGATGCCTGGGCCTCGCTGATTGCCCAGCGGTCTTCTGCGGGAGCCTATGATGAAATCCTGCTGGTCGGTCATTCGACCGGCGGGGCGCTGATCCTCGATGTTGCCCATCAGCTTGCCGAACGGCTTTCCGCCGACGGTCTGGTGCCCCAGTTCAAGCTTGTCACAGTCGGCTCCACGTCGCTGAAAGTTGCCCTCCATCCGGCTGCCAAGCGCGCGCGGCAGAGGCTTCAAGTGCTGGCCGGATATCCCGGTATTCGCTGGACCGAGTTCCAGGCACTCACCGACATCATCAATTTCTACAAATGTGATCCCTATGCCCGCGCCGGCCTGACGCATCAGCGGACTGACCAGTTCCCGCGGCAGTTCCAGGTCCGCATTCGCGACATGCTGGAACGCGACGCCTACCGACGCGTGAAGAAGAACTTCTTCCGTGTTCACTATCAGTTTATATCGGCCAACAGCCGGCGCTATTTCTATGATTTCTTCATGATCTGCTGTGGCACGAGGCCGATCGAAGCCGTAGAAGGCGATGCCCTGCCACTCGACGTTGAGGCAGGAAAAACGGCAGAGGCAGTATCATGATCCGCATTTCCTTCATCCTCTGGGCGCTCATGCTGGTGACCTGGTGCGCCATGCGCTATCCGGCCATGCGCCGGGCGCGGCGGCAGAAGACAGCCGTCGACAAACGCACGCCGCTCGACATTTCGCTGCTGGTCTTGTGCACCATCGGCCTGGTGGTGATGCCGATCGTCTGGCGTCTGGGCATCTTCAACGGTGTCGCGGATCGCGGGCAGGGGATGTTGACCATCGTGCTCGGGATCGTCTCGGGTATTATCTTCCTCTGGCTGTTCCGGCGCAGCCACAAGGATCTCGGCAAGAACTGGTCCGTGACGCTTGAAGTGCGGGAAGGCCATCAGCTGGTGACTGGAGGCGTCTATGCCCATGTCCGGCATCCGATGTATGCCTCGTTCCTGCTCTGGGGCGTGACACAGGCGCTGCTCATTCCGAACTGGATCGCAGGCCTTGCCGGTCTCGTTGCCGTCCTTGCTCTTTACACCGTCCGCCAGTCGCGGGAAGAGGCCATGATGCGGGACACCTTCGGCGTCGAATACGACGCCTATTGCGCCCGCACCAAGCGGCTCATCCCCGGTATTTTCTAAGGCATCGTCAGCGCTTGCGCAGGGCCTGCGTGATTTCCTTGATCGCCCGATCATGGAGCGCCGGATTCTTGTCGATGTTGAAGTGGCCTATGCCCTTGATGGCGGTCTCGCCCTGACGCAGGTTGATGTTGGCGAGTTCCCCCTTGAAGCCGGGAGCCGGCAGGACGGGCGACCAGAGGTTTTCGCCTCCGGTGTAGAAATTCAGCGTCTTCTTCACATTGCCGGGCACCGGCCCCTTGCCGGTCGGATCGAAACTCAGGATCAGCGCGACGGGGATCTTCATCGGCTGAAGGGCACTTGCCACCGAGAAGGTCATGTCGGCGCCGAGCGAGTGGCCGACCAGCACGACCGGACGGGCATCCTTGGAGGCGCGGTAGCGGTCGGCGATCTTGCGCGCAAACGCCTGTGCATTCGGCAGCGACAGGACCTCTGCCTTGATGCCGTCTGCACTCAGTTGCTTGCCGAGTGTATCGAGCCCGGTCGAGAAGATGTTGGCGAAGCCGCGAAACAGGTAGACCTGACCCGTTGCGAGCTTCGGCTTGCGGAGTTTTGCGGCCTCTGCGGGTAGAACCGAGGCGGCAAGGATCAGCGATGCATGGGAAAGAAGGGCGCGCCTGGATATCATGTGGTTAGGTGGTCCTGAGGAATGCGGTTGTTTCGAAATCATGCATGTTTCTGGGCAGCTGACAACCGGATCGACCGTGCTTTCGACCACTCCTGCACCGTTGGCTGAAGGCTGGGGTACTTCAGGCGCAAAGCGAGCCGCATTCGTCACCTGCGCTGTCTTTTGAGGCCTTATCGGACGCAAAACTGCTTCGCACTTTTGCAGGAATTGCACTAGAACGGGCGCAACCGGACGCTGCGACTTGATCGCGCCGGGTCCCAAGCATCAGGAGACGCCTCATGACTGCCGCCATCGATATTGCCGCCCTTGCCAATCTCCTGCAGGAGGCTGCCGTCGAAGAGATCCTGCCGCGTTTCCGCAACCTGGGTGATGGCGATATCAGGATGAAGACCGAAGCGATCGATCTCGTCACCGAAGCCGACGAGGCGGCCGAAAGGGTCATTCGCAAGGGCATCGAGGGGCTGATGCCCGACGCCTTGTTCATCGGTGAAGAATCGGTCGCGGCCGATCCGCCTCTTCTCGATCGGCTGAAGGATGCTGATCTCGCCGTGATCGTCGATCCGATCGACGGCACCTTCAACTTCGCCTCCGGTCTTACGCTGTTCGGCGTCATGCTGGCCGTCGTCTCCAAGGGCGAGACGGTTGCCGGCATCATCTATGATCCAATCGGCAATGACTGGGCACTTTGCGAGAAGGGATCCGGTGCCTGGCTTTATCGCACGGATGGCACCCAGGAACAGATGCAGGTGCGGCCGAGCGGTCCGCTGGAGCAGATGATCGGGATTGCCAATACCGGGTTCTTCGATATCGAAACCCGCCGGAAGATCCTCTCGAACCTTGCTGAAGTGCGTCTGTTCACCAGCTATCGCTGTGCGGCGCATGAATACCGTCTGCTCGGCCAGGGGCATATGGACTTTGCCATGTACAACAAGCTGATGCCCTGGGATCATCTGGGGGGTGCGCTGATGATGCAGGAAGCAGGCGCCCATGTCGCGCGTTTCGACGGATCGGCCTATCTGCCGCATCACACGACCGGCGGGCTGCTGGTCGCCTCTGACATCGATGCCTGGCAGGAATTGCGCGAGCGGATCTTCACGGTCGACTGACCAACAAAAAAAGGCCCGGCTGAGACCGGGCCTTTCTAGTTCAAATGGGGCGCAGTACCGTCAGACCGGCTTGTTCTGCGCGTGGAATAGCCTGCCCTTCTCGCCGATCAGGACGAAGACGAGGCCGATGATCGACACCACGAAGAACCCCGTGACCATCGGAAGGGCCGTGCCGTTGAAGGCCTGACCGATGACCGCACCGATGATTGACCCGCCGATCGTACCCATGAAGCCCAGCACCGACGATGCCGTGCCGGCGACGTGGCCGAGCGGCTCCATGGCGAGCGAGTTGAAGTTCGAGCCGATCCAGCCGAACTGGAACATCGCCAGTGCAAAGAAGGTGATGAACAAGAAGAACGGCATGGGCTGCGGCCCGAGCACCTGCACCACCAGCCAGATCAGGTTGATGGCAATGAAGCCGATCAGCGAACCATGCGAGAGCTTGCGCATGCCGAAGCGTCCGACCAGCTTGGCGTTGACGAAGGACGACAGGGCCATGAACAGCGCGACGGCGGCAAACGCGACCGGGAACCAGACACCGAGGCCGTAGATCCCGACATAGACCTGCTGGGCTGAGTTGATGAAACCGAACAGGGCACCGAAGATGAAGGTGCTGGCGATCGTGTAGCAGAGCGCGACACGGTCGGTGAGCACGATGCGGAAACCGTCGTAGATGACCTTCACGGTGAAGGGCCTGACGTCTTCCGGTGCGAGCGTTTCGGGCAGGCGGACATACATCCACACGCCGACGATCAGGGCGATCACAGCCATGAAGACGAAGATCCAGTGCCAGTCGCCGAAGAGCATGATGACCTGGCCGGTACCGGGCGCGACGACCGGGATGACCATAAAGACCATCATGATCAGCGACATGACCTCTGCCATCTGGCGGCCGCCGAAGACGTCACGCACGATCGAGACGGTGATGACGCGGGTGGCCGCCGAGCCGATGCCCTGGATGAAGCGCAGCAGCAGCAGCGATTCGAAGGAGGGCACGAAGACGACCGCGAGCGATGAGACCACATAGATGACGAGGCCGACGATCATCGGCATGCGCCGTCCGAAGCGGTCTGCAATCGGGCCATAGAAGAGCTGGGCGATGCCGAAGCCGATCAGATAGGCGGAGACCACGTATTGCCGATGGTTCTCGTTTTCGACGTTGAGGGCTGCGCCGATCTCCTGCAGACCCGGCAACATGATGTCGATGGCAAGCGCGTTCAGCGCCATCAGAAACGCCATCAAGGCAATGAATTCTGCACGTCCCATGGCCCCCAGGGTCTTGGGGGTGGGCTGTAATGAATCTGACATAAATTATGACCTTAGAACGGCATGAAGGCGTTGCTTGGGACAACGCCTTCATCGCCTGGAGAGATTGCGAGGCCTTGTCGGCCGATAAAGTCAGGCAGCGCCGCGGACGGCGATACCCTGGTCTTCGAAGTGCTTCTGGAGTTCACCAGCCTGGAACATCTCGCGGACGATGTCACAGCCGCCGACGAATTCGCCCTTGATATAGAGCTGCGGAATGGTCGGCCAGTTGGAATAATGCTTGATGCCTTCACGGATTTCCATGTCGGCGAGCACGTTCACGCCCTTGTAGTTGACGCCGAGGTAGTCGAGAATCTGGACGACCTGGCCGGAGAAACCACACTGGGGGAACTGCGGGCTGCCCTTCATGAACAGAACGACATCGTTCGTCTTGACTTCGTTCTCGATGAATTCGTGGGCGCTCATGTCATTCTTCCTTTCACATGCCGTTCAAGGCGGCAGCTTCGATCTGCCGTAGAAATAGCAATACGGTTTGCTTTTTGCCAGTGGCCACTTTGCAGCAATGCCGGAATTAACGGCTGCGCTGGCGGCTGCGCTTGGCAGCAGAGCGGCGGCGGCTCACCTGCTTGCGGGCAGGTGCCTTGACGCGTTTGGTCGTCTTGCGCACAAAACGCCCTGTCGTCGCCGAACGGGTCTGGCGCTTTCGGCGACGGGTCGTGCCGCTGCGCGTGGATTTCTTCAGGATTTCTTTCAATACGCCTTTGACGACGTTGCTGACGATATCGCCGACCAGATCCGCCATGTTTTCTCCCTCACGCCCGAGCTTTCGGATGGTTTTGTTCCATCCTCTCTTTAAATCAGCGCAATTCTCGTCTAGCAAGCGCCACCTGCGGCGGCCAGCCGTCGAACGAGTTGACCGTCCTGATGATCCATCGCCGCATTGTCCTGCATTTCCCGGGCTTCGAACCGCTCGACGCCGAAGCTCATCGCCAGCGATACAAGCGCTCGGCTGCGCAGGCTTCTGCCGTCTGGAACGCGCGCTTCGATGTCGGGTCGCTTGCGATCGACGAAGGAAGCATGCGGTTTGACGTTGATGCCGAAGGTGCAGGCTGGGCGACCCGGTCTCAGATCCACGTCTTCGATCACAATGCCCTGATCGCCGCCATGCGGTCCGAGCCCTTCTGGACGCAGATCGGCAGGGGGTTCAAGGCCGGGTTCGATGTCGTTGTCCAGGGCGGGGCCTGGGGCTATCTGCGCCATGCCTGGCGCTTCGGCCTGTTTTTCCTGTTTCCGTTCCTGTTTCTCGCTGCCGGGTTGGCGCTTGCCATCAATATCGCGGCGCTACCGTCGGCCCTGGACCTGTCGTCCTGGTGGTTGCTGCTCACGATACCCTCGGCCTATCTCGTGTTCCGGCATGCCATCATTCCGTTCTCGGATCGATACCATGTCATGCATCTGCTCGCCGATTGGCGGCTTGCCGTTGCGGTCGCCGAGAACCGGGCAGAGGTTGAAGCCTTCATCGAGCAGGCGACTGACGCGGCCCATGCTGCTTTAAAGAGTGCCAGCGACGAAATCCTCGTTACCTCCCACAGCATGGGTGCGAATTTCGCCATCTCGGTGATCGCACGGCTGGTCGAGAAGGCGCCCGAGGTGTTGAGCGGCCGCCGCCTGGTTTTCGTCACCCTGGGCGGGGCCGCGCTCCAGTGCAGTCTTCTTTCGTCTGCCACGGTGCTGCGCGGCCGGATCGGTGCACTTGCCCGGCATCCTGATGTCGACTGGTTCGACATCCAATGCCTCACCGATCCCATCCATCTCTACAAGTGCCATACGGTGGCGCTTTCGGGCCACAAAGATCCGCCGCAGCCGAAGCTCGTATTTGTCCGCTTCAAGCATGCCATGTCCGCGGAGCGCTACAAGAAGAACAGTCGCGATTTTCTCCGAATGCACCGGCAATACGTGCTCGGCCCCGATCAGGCGAGCGGCTTCGATTTCACTTTGATGACGGCCGGACCCTTGCCCGCCTCCAGCTTCAAATCCCTGGATTCGGAGCGTCCGCCGGTGATCGTCGGATCACCATGAGAAAAGGCCCGGCGCTGAGGCGACGGGCCTTCATTTCGATAGTCGATGTTCGTCCGATCAGTCTGGAATGCTGGTTTGCAGCGCAAGCGCGTGCAGAACGCCACCCATATTGCCCTTGAGCGCGTCGTAGACCATCTGGTGCTGCTGGACGCGGCTTTTGCCGCGGAAGGCTTCAGCGACCACCTCGGCGGCATAGTGATCCCCGTCACCGGCGAGGTCGCGGATGACGACCTTCGCTCCCGGAATGCCGGCCTTGATCATGTCTTCGATGTCGCCTGGTTTCATCGGCATGTAACGGATCCCTCATGCAAATCAGCAATATGAGGACTATCGTGCATTCGCCGAAGTCTTTCAATGGGGTAGGCCGCGCCTACCCCATGCTCCACAGGCATGTGATCGAATGCCTCAGGCTAGTTCGCCGTCCATAAGCGCGGGGAACCAGGCTTCGTGGGCTGTCTTGAGGTCTTCGACTGCAACCGGGCGGGCTTCGCCCAGAACCACGTTCGAACCGCCAGTGCGGCCGATCCATGGGCAGAAGACGCCAGCGGCTTCGGCTCGAACCTGGACCTGGTCGACATTGTCTTCGGCAACGGTCAGGACATAGCGGCCCTGGTCTTCGCCGTAGAAGACGGCGATGGGGTTTGCATCGTTCAAGGCGTTGACATGCGCACCGATACCGGAAGCCATCGCCATCTCGGCAACGGCCAAGCCAAGGCCGCCCGACGAGCAGTCGTGTACGGCAGTTGCGAGGCCGTCCTGAATCAGGCCGCGGACGAAATCGCCGACCTTCTTTTCATGTTCGAGATCGACATGCGGCGCCGGACCATCGGTACGGCCGTGGATGTCGCGCAGGTAGACGGACTGGCCGAGATGGGTGCCCCAGCCGGACGGAGCGCCCGCCAGCAGGATCGCTTCGCCCTGAGCGGCAAAACGGATGCGGGCCATCTTCTTCCAGTCTTTCATCAGGCCGACGCCCGCAATCGTCGGAGTCGGCAGGATGCCCTGGCCGTTGGTCTCGTTGTAGAGCGACACGTTGCCCGAAACGATCGGGAAGTCGAGCGCCTTGCAGGCCTCACCAATGCCTTTGATCGCAAAGACGAACTGACCCATGATTTCGGGGCGCTCGGGGTTGCCGAAGTTCAGGTTGTCGGTCGCGGCGAGCGGAAGCGCACCGGTCGCCGTGATGTTGCGCCAGCATTCCGCAACCGCCTGCTTGCCGCCTTCGAAGGGATCGGCTTCGACGTAACGCGGGGTAACGTCGGAGGAGAAAGCGAGCGCCTTGGAGGCGTGGCCTTCGACGCGGATGACGCCGGCATCGCCGCCCGGAAGCTGCAGCGAATTGCCCTGGATCAGTGTGTCATACTGTTCGTAGACCCAGCGGCGCGAGGAATTGTTGGCGGAGCCGACGAGCTTCAGCAGCGCGTCTGCGACGTCGCCGGCCGGGATGTCGTTCTCGGCGAGCTTTGCAGGGATCTTCGGCTCGATCCAGGGACGGTCGTATTCCGGAGCCTCGTCGCCGAGTTCCTTGATCGGCAGGTTGGCGACTTCCTCGCCCTGGTGGATGACGCGGAAGCGCAGGTCGTCGGTGGTGTAGCCGACGATCGCGAAGTCGAGGCCCCACTTGACGAAAATCGCCTTGGCAACCTCTTCCTTGGAGGGCTCGAGCACCATGAGCATGCGCTCCTGGCTTTCCGACAGCATCATTTCGTAAGCCGTCATGCGCTCTTCGCGCACCGGCACCTTGTCGAGGTGCAGCTCGATGCCGAGGTCGCCCTTGGCGCCCATTTCAACGGCCGAGCAGGTGAGGCCAGCGGCCCCCATGTCCTGGATGGCGATCACGGCGCCGGTCTTCATCAGCTCGAGGCAGGCTTCAAGCAGGCACTTCTCGGTGAAGGGGTCGCCGACCTGCACGGTCGGGCGCTTCTCTTCGATCGACTCGTCGAATTCGGCCGATGCCATGGTGGCACCACCGACGCCGTCACGGCCGGTCTTGGCGCCGAGATAGACGACGGGCAGACCAACGCCCTTGGCCTGGGACAGGAAGATGCCGTCAGACTTGGCAAGACCTGCCGCAAAAGCGTTGACGAGGATGTTGCCGTTGTAGCGTGCGTCGAACTCGACTTCGCCGCCAACTGTGGGAACACCGAAGGAATTGCCGTAACCGCCGACACCGGCGACGACGCCAGCGACGAGATGCTTAGTCTTCGGATGATCAGGTGCGCCGAAGCGCAGGGCGTTCATGGCCGCGACCGGACGGGCGCCCATGGTGAAGACGTCGCGGAGGATGCCGCCAGCGCCGGTTGCCGCGCCCTGATAGGGCTCGATATAGGACGGGTGGTTGTGGCTCTCCATCTTGAAGACCACGACATCGCCGTCGTCGATGTCGACGACACCGGCATTTTCGCCCGGACCTTGAATGACGCGCGGCCCCTTGGTCGGCAGCGTCTTCAGCCACTTCTTGGACGACTTGTAGGAGCAGTGCTCGTTCCACATCGCCGAGAAGATCCCGAGCTCGGTGAAGGTCGGCTCGCGTCCGATCAGGTTCAGGATGCGATCGTATTCGTCCGGCTTCAGGCCGTGGCTTGCGATCAATTCTGCGGTGATGGGACGGGAGTTGGAAACGGTCATCTGGCTCTC
>JAIXSF010000076.1 GCA_027484835.1 Rhizobiaceae bacterium
GCGGATGTAGTGGCCGGTCGCCAGTGCGTCGGCACCCAGTTCCCTAGCGGTCGCAAGCAGGTCGGCGAACTTGACCGTCTGGTTGCAGGCCACGCAGGGGATCGGCGTTTCGCCGGCGACATAGCTTTCCATGAACGGGTTGATCACGGTGTCGCGGAAACGCTGTTCGTAGTCGAGCACGTAATGGGGAATGCCGAGCGTTTCGCAGACGCGACGGGCATCGTCGATGTCCTGGCCGGCGCAGCAGGAACCGGCGCGGTGGACGGCGGCGCCATGGTCGTAAAGCTGCAGCGTGATGCCGAGGACGTCATAGCCCTCGCGCTTCAGGATGCCGGCGACGACGGAGGAATCCACGCCGCCCGACATGGCGACGACAACGCGCGTATCTTCCGGTCTCTTATCAAAATCCAGCGTGTTCACGGGCTTCGTCTCTGTGCTTCATGCGACCGTTCAGCCCGCAATATGCGGGGATCTGGCTTCAGGCGTTGCGGGCATATTCGCGCGCTGCCGGTACCGGTCCTTTAGTTGACGGATATAGAAAGGATTGCTTCTTCGTGCAAGAGCAGCGAATCACGGGGTACGTGCCCCAGGAAGGTCCGAAGAAATGCCCATCCAGATGACCGTCACGCCGGAGAGCTTTCCGATCGCTGGGAGTTTCACCATCTCGCGGGGCTCGAAGACCGAGGCGAAGGTGGTCACGGTGCGTCTAACGGATGGCGTGTTTGTCGGGCAGGGCGAATGCGTGCCCTATGCGCGCTATGGCGAGACGGTGGAGAGTGTCGTCGAGACGCTTTCGGCGCTGGTGCCGGAGGTGGCCCAGGGACTGGATCGGGCCGGGCTGCAGAGCAGGCTGAAGCCGGGTGCTGCGCGCAATGCGCTGGACTGCGCCTTCTGGGATCTCGAAGCCAAGCGGGCAGGGCTTCCGGTCTGGCAACTTGCAAAGTTACGAGAACCAAAACCACTATCGGTGACCTACACACTCTCGCTCGGCACGCCCGAGAGCATGCGGGCAGCGGCGGAAAAGGAGGCGCACCGGCCGCTTCTGAAGGTCAAGCTTGGAGGCGAAGGCGATATCGAGCGCATCCGGGCCGTCAGGGCAGGCGCGCCGAACGCTGATATCATCGTCGATGCCAATGAGGGCTGGAGCCTGGAGCAATACAAGGCGCTGGCGCCCGTCTTTCTCGATCTCGGGGTGAAGCTTGTCGAGCAGCCCTTTCCGGCAGGGAATGACAATGCGCTTCTCGGGCTTCATCGGGTTCTGCCTGTGTGTGCCGACGAGAGCTGCCACGACACGGCGTCGCTGGCTGGTCTCAAGGGCAAATATGATGCCGTCAACATCAAGCTCGACAAGACGGGCGGGCTGACGGAGGCGCTTGCCATGCGCGATGCGGCGGTCGATGCCGGTTTCGAAATCATGGTCGGCTGCATGGTCGGCACATCGCTGGCCATGGCCCCGGCCTTCCTGATTGGCCAGGGTGCCGCCTTTGTCGATCTCGACGGGCCGCTGCTTCTGGCGCGCGACCGCGAGCCGGCGATTGCCTATGACGGCGCGGTGATGCCGCTGCCGCCGCGCGGGCTTTGGGGCTGAGGTCAGGCTTTCGGAGCCAGCGGCCCGTTCTTCGCCATCCAGATCACATGCTTCTTGCCGCGACCGGTTTTTCCGGCGCGGACGGGAATTTCTTCCACCCCATAGCCGCAGTCCTTCAAGCGGCGTGTGAACCTGGGGTCCGGCCCCTGCGACCAGACGCCGAGCACGCCGCCGCGGGTCAGCGCTGACTTGGATTTCCTCAACCCGTCATGGGAATAGAGGCCATCGTTCTCTTCCCGTGTGAGGCCATCGGGGCCGTTGTCGACGTCGAGCAGGATGGCGTCGAACTGTCCCCTGGATTTGGCGATCAGTGCGCCGACATCGCCGACGTGAATTGCCACGCGCGGGTCGTCGAGGCTGCCGGCATAGATCTCGGCCATCGGTCCGCACGCCCAATCGACGACGGCGGGCACGAGTTCGGCGACGGTGACCTTCGCATCCTGAGGCAGCACAGCAAGGGCGGCGCGCAGCGTAAAGCCCATGCCGAGGCCGCCGATCAGGATATGCGGGCGCTTGTGATCAGCGATCCGCTCGAAGGCCAGCGTGGCGAGCGCTTCCTCGGAGCCGCTCAAGCGGCTGTTCATCAGCTCGTTGCTTCCGAGCATGATCGAGAATTCGGTGCCGCGTTGTTTCAGGCGCAATTCGCCGCCGCCGGGTATCTTGGCCGTGTCGAGCTGGATCCAGGGGAGCATTGGTCAATTCCTGCGTGGGTCTCGGCTGCCCCTATCACGGCATGCCGCAGAGGTTCAATCTCGCGCCGTACCGGAGATCAAGAACGAGACTTGCGGTTCATCCCGCTTCCGGGGATAGCTTGATCACGCCGGTCCGTCTGCCGGATCGCAATTGCCCCAGGAGACTGCCCATGCCCGCCCCCGTCAACCTCTTCAAGAAAGCGCTGCGTGAAGACAAGGGTCTGCTGACCGGGCTCTGGGTGGCGCTCGCCAATCCGCATTCGGCGGAGATCTGCGCCGGGGCCGGCTTCGACTGGATCCTCATCGATGCCGAACACGGGCCCAACGACATTCCGCTGATCGCAGCCCAGCTTGCGGCGATTGCCCGGCATCCCTCCCATCCGGTCGTGCGCTTGCCGGTCGGTGAGCCCTGGCTGATCAAGCAGGCGCTCGACATCGGCGCGCAGACGCTGATGATTCCGATGGTCGAGACGGGCGAACAGGCGGAGCTTCTGGCCAAGGCGCTGCGTTATCCGCCCGACGGTATCAGAGGCATGGGCGCGAGCCTGGGGCGCGCCTCGAATTTCGGGCGGATCGCCGATTATGCGGATACGGCGAATGCGCAAGTCTGCCTGATTGCCCAGATCGAAAGCCGCCTCGGCGTCGAAAATGCCGATGCGATCCTCGCGGTCGAGGGTGTCGATGCCGTGCTGATCGGTCCGGCCGATCTCTCCGCCGACATGGGTTATCGCGGCAAGGCGACGGTGCCGGAGGTGATGCAGACGGTCGAGGTGCTGATCGGCAAGATCAAGGCGGCCGGCAAGCCGGCAGGCATCATGACCGGCGACCCGGAGATGATCGCTCTCGCGCGCCGCGCCGGCGTGCGCTTCATGGCGACAGGCACCGATACGGGACTTCTCGCGCGGGCCGCCGCGTCGCTTGCGACCGAGATGCGCAATGGGGACGGTGCGGATGCGCCCGCTGCCGGCGGCTATTCGTAATCGGCGCGGTTGATGCCGTGGCGCTGGAGCTTGTCGTAGAAGGTCTTGCGCGGAATGCCGAGCGTCTCGATCGTCGAGCGCACATCCCCCTTGTTCGCCTTCAGTGCCTCGCGGATGAGGGCTGCCTCGTGGCCCTCCATCTGCTCCGGCAGGCTGAGGCCCGGTGCGGCTGACCCCAAGGTCTGTTTCGGCGGCGGGGTGATGCCGAGCACGACACGTTCGGCAAAATGCGAGAGTTCGCGGACATTGCCCGGCCAGTCGTGGCTCTCCAAGTGGCGGCGCACGTCTGCCGTCATGCCGGGGATCTCGCGCCGGAAGCGTTCGGCGGCGCGGCCGGCGAAATGGGCAAAGAGCAGCGGGATGTCGGCGCGGCGTTCTCGCAGCGGCGGGATCGAGATCGTCACGACGTTCAGGCGATAATAGAGATCCTCGCGGAATTCGCCGCGTTCGGCGGGATTGCCGAGATCGAGCTTGGCGGCGGCGACGACGCGCAGGTCGACGGGCCTCACCTCGTTGGTGCCAAGCGGGCTCACCTCGCGCATCTCCAACACCCGTAGCATCTTCACCTGGGTGGAGAGCGGCATGCTCTCGATCTCGTCGAGGAACAGCGTGCCGCCGCTGGCATGTTCGATGCGCCCGACGCGCTTCTTCTGGGCGCCGGTGAAGGCGCCGGCTTCGTGGCCGAAGAGTTCGCTTTCGATGACCGTCTCGGGCAGGGCGCCGCAGTTGAGCGCGACGAAGTTGCCTTTGGTGCGACGGCTCCAGCGATGCAGGAGTGTGGCGACCACTTCCTTGCCGCTGCCGGTTTCGCCGGCAATCAGCACATCGACATCGGTATCGGCGATCTGGCGCAACGTCTGGCGCAGATGCTCCATGGCCGGTGTCTGGCCGATCAACGGCAGATCGTCGGGCGTCGCAGTCGCCGCTTCGCGCAGACGGCGGTTTTCCAGGACCAGCCGGCGCTTCTCGGCAGCACGGGCGACGCTCTGGACGAGCCTGTCGGCGGGGAAGGGCTTGGCGATGAAGTCATAGGCGCCGTCATGCAGCGCGCGCACGGCCATGTCGACATCGCCATGGCCTGTGATCAGCAGGACGGGCAGGTCGGGGTCGAGGGCGCGGATGTGGGCGAAGAGTTCCAGCCCATCCATGCCGGCCATGCGGATATCGGTGACCACGGCCGCCTCGCTGTCCCGCGACAGCTGGGCCAGCGCCTGGGGTGCTGCGCCGAAATCGCGGACCGGATACCCGGCCAGTTCCAGCATCTGGCGGGTGGCGCGGCGCAAAGCCTGGTCATCGTCGACAAGGATGATTTCGATCCCGGTGCTCATCATGGAGCCCTCTTCAGGGTGATGGTGAAGGTGGTGCCCGTGGCCCCGGTATCGACCGAAAGC
>JAIXSF010000273.1 GCA_027484835.1 Rhizobiaceae bacterium
GGTCGAGCAGGTGGCGGATGGCGAGCAGGTCGGCGGTGCGCTCCACCTCCGCCTGGATCTCGGCGCGCCGGCGCGCGCTGCCGGGCATGAAGCGCCCGACCAACATGATGTTCCAGTCCTACGCGCTCTTCCCGCACATGACGGTCGAGAAGAACATTGCCTTCGGTCTGGAGCAGGACAATCTGCCGAGGGCTGAAATCGAGGCGCGTGTCCAGGAAATGCTGAAACTGGTCAAGCTGGATCAGTTTGCCAAGCGCAAGCCGAACCAGCTTTCCGGTGGTCAGCGCCAGCGCGTGGCGCTCGCCCGCTCGCTCGCCAAGCGTCCGAAGGTGCTGTTGCTCGACGAACCGCTCGGCGCGCTCGATCGCAAGCTGCGTGAAGAGACGCAGTTCGAGCTCATGGACATTCAGACCAAGCTCGGTCTCACCTTCCTTATCGTGACCCACGACCAAGAAGAGGCAATGACCGTTTCCGACCGCATCGCGGTCATGGACAAGGGCATCCTCGTGCAAGTCGCAACGCCTGCTGAAATCTACGAGGCCCCCAATTCCCGTTACGTGGCCGACTTCATCGGCGACATCAACATTCTCGAAGCCAAGGTCGAGTCCAAGGAAAGCCGCGGCACGGGCGACCTCGTTCAAATCGACAGCGACGGCGTGAAGATCACCGTCGAACAGGCTTGCGAGGCGAACAAGGGTGACAATGTCGCCTTCGCCATTCGCCCCGAGAAAATCCGCATCTCGACCTCGCAGCCGGAAGGTGATTCTGCAAACGCCCTGCACGGCGAGGTCTGGGACATCGGCTATCTCGGCGACTTCTCGGTCTTCATCGTCCGGCTCGACGACGGCCGCATGTTCCGCGCCGCGCAAGCCAATGTCGCCCGCCTCGTCGATCGCCCGATCACCTTCGGCGACATGGTCTGGTTGTCCTGGTCGGCGGATGCCGGCCTCGTTCTGACACGCTGAGGAGGGCACCATGGCCGATAGCGTTGCCGCCTCGAAATCAGGGCCAGGCCGATGGCTGGTCGTGCTCGTTCCCTATCTGTGGATGGTGCTCTTCTTCCTGACGCCATTCCTGATCATCGTGAAGATCTCGCTGTCCGACACGGCGATCGCCATGCCGCCCTACACGCCGGTGCTGGAAGGCTTCGCGGCGATCGGCGATTTCATCAGCCAGCTGGATTTCGAGAACTATCTCTTCCTCACGGAAGACCCGCTCTACGTCAACGCATACCTGTCTTCGCTCAGGATCGCGTTGATCTCGACCTTCCTGTTGCTGCTCATCGGTTATCCGATGGCGCTGGCCATGGCGCGCGCCTCGGTCACCATCCGGCCGACCCTGGTCATGCTGGTCATCCTGCCTTTCTGGACGTCGTTTCTCATCCGCGTTTACGCCTGGATCGGAATTTTAAAGCCGGAAGGTCTGCTGACCGTCCTCTTGCACTCCCTCGGTCTGATGGAAGAAGGCAATCAGGTGCAGATCTTCCGCACCGAAATCGCCGTCTTCATCGGCATAGTTTATTCCTACCTGCCGTTCATGGTGCTCCCGCTCTATTCCGCCTTGGAAAAGATGGACGGAACGCTGCTGGAAGCTGCAAGCGATCTCGGCTGCCCGCCCTGGAAGGCTTTCTGGAAAATCACCTTCCCGTTGTCGATCCCGGGCGTCATTGCCGGCTCGATGATCTGCTTCATCCCGATCACCGGCGAATTTGTCATCCCCGACCTTTTGGGTGGTGCCGATACGCTAATGATCGGCAAGACGCTCTGGACCGAGTTCTTCGGCAACCGCGACTGGCCGCTGGCCTCGGCCGTTGCCGTGCTGCTTCTCCTCATTCTGGTCGTGCCGATCGCCATCTTCCAGAACCAGCAGCAGAAAGTGTGAGGGCGGACCGATGAAACCTGGAAAGTTCGACGCCACCATCCTCACGCTCAGCTTCGCCTTCCTCTACATCCCGATCCTCATCCTGGTGATCTACTCCTTCAACGAGTCGAAGCTGGTGACGGTTTGGGGTGGCTTCTCGCTGAAATGGTATGGCGAGATGTGGAACAATGACGGCCTGATGAGTGCCGCCTGGGTAACCCTTCAGGTTGGTCTGCTGAGTGCCACGCTCGGTACGATCCTCGGCACCCTTGCGGCGCTGACCCTGGTGCGCTTCACGCGCTTTCGCGGGAGGCTTCTTTTCTCGGGCATGATCTATGCGCCGCTCGTCATGCCAGAGGTCATCACCGGTCTGTCGCTGCTGCTGCTGTTCGTTGCGGTCGGATTGGATCGAGGACTGCTGACCGTCGTCATCGCCCACACCACGTTCACCATGTGCTACGTGGCGATTGTCGTGCAGTCGCGGCTCCTGACCTTCGACATGAGCCTCGAGGAAGCGGCGCAGGATCTTGGCTGCCCGCCGGTCAAGACCTTCTTCAAGGTCACCCTGCCGCTCATCCTGCCCGCCGTCATCTCCGGCTGGATGCTGGCCTTCACGCTTTCGCTGGACGATCTCGTGATCGCAAGCTTCACGACGGGGCCCGGCGCCACAACGCTGCCGATCAAGATCTATTCGCAGGTTCGCCTGGGTGTGACACCGGAGATCAATGCCGTCTGTACCATCCTGATTGGCATCGTCACGATCGGTGTGATCATCGCGTCCATCGGCACCAAGCAGAGGGAACTGCAGCGGCAGCGCGATGAACATGTCGCCGCCCGTGGCACTGTAGCCTAAGCAGGAGAACAAACCGCCCCGGTCAACCCCGGGGCGGCATCATCAGATAGGTCACAAGCCAGATCGGCAGGATCACCACCGCGCCCATCAGCATGCGGGGTGCAGCCCAGGCGAAGCCGGAAACAACGGCGTTGTGCAGATCTTCTGCCGTCAGTCCGACGCCATCCAGAACAGCCCGTGGCGTGATGCCGAAGAACGAAAGCAGGCTGCCCGCCAGAAGCGACGCCAGCGCCAGTTTCAGAAAACCCGATAGAATAGCCTGCACTTGCCGTCCCCCGGCCCTTCGATTCGTCCCATTCTA
>JAIXSF010000147.1 GCA_027484835.1 Rhizobiaceae bacterium
GGCCGGACCGCGTGCATGACCTGCTTGGCTATGGCGTACCCTTCGACCGCGATCTGGAGGGACATCTTCTTCTGTCGCGCGAGGCGGCCCATTCGGAGCGACGGATCGTCCGAGTGGCCGGTGACCGGGCCGGTGGCGCGATCATGGAGGCGCTGATCGCCGCCGTTCGCCGCACGCCCTCGATCCGTGTAATGGAAGGTTATGTCGTCGAGGAACTGATCGCCGAGGGTCGTTTCGTCTCCGGCGTCATCGCGAGACCCGATGCCGGCCAGTCGAAGACGCGTGTTGCCTTCCCGGCCCGAGCCGTCGTGCTCTGCTCCGGGGGCGTCGGCCATCTTTACGAGGTCACCACGAACCCGGCAGAAGCGCGCGGAACCGGGGTCGGCATGGCCGCGAAGGCAGGAGCCGTGATCGCCGATCCGGAATTCGTCCAGTTCCACCCGACGGCCATCGACATCGGCCAGGATCCGGCGCCGCTCGCGACCGAAGCACTGCGCGGCGACGGCGCCGTCCTCGTCAACAAGGCCGGCCATCGCTTCATGACCGACCTGCATGCCGATGCGGAACTCGCCCCGCGAGACATCGTCGCCCGTGGTGTGTTTGCCGAAGTGGCGGCCGGTCGCGGCGCCTTTCTCGACTGCACCAGGGCGATCGGCAAGGATTTCGCCACGCGCTTTCCGACGGTTTATGCCTCCTGCATCGCGGTTGGCATCGACCCTGTGACGCAAGCCATTCCGGTGGTCCCGGCGGTGCACTACCACATGGGCGGCGTGGCCGTGGATGCTGACGGCCGCACCTCGCTGGATGGGCTCTGGGCAGCCGGCGAAGTGACGTCGAGCGGCGTGCATGGCGCCAACCGGCTGGCCTCGAACTCGCTGCTGGAAGCCGTCGTCTTTGCCGGGCGCATCGCGGAGTCGATCAAGGGCATGCTGCCGGAATCGGCGCTTTACGAATGGGCGAAGAGTGCCGGTGAAAACGACGATCTGGTGACCGTTGAGGACAGCCCCGAACTCAAGGATCTGCGCGGCCTGATGAGCCGTCATGCCGGCGTCATCCGCGACGAGGCCGGCCTGAAGGTTCTGATCCGTGAACTGGTCGGGCTTGAGCGCAAGCGCCCGCGTGTGCGCTTCTCCAACATCGTCTCGACCGCTAAGCTGATTGCCGTCGGCGCCTATCTGCGGACCGAAAGCCGGGGCGCTCACATGCGCGCCGATCATCCGGCCCCGCAGGAGGAACAGCGCCACCGCACCTATCTGACGCTTAAGGATGCCAATCGCATCGCCGCCGAACTGGCCGGCTGAGGAGGAGACGCCGATGACCCCGAGCCTTCGCCCGCAACTCTCGCCGCTGATGATCGAGGATCTCGTTCGCAACGCATTGCTAGAAGATCTCGGCCGCGCCGGCGACATCACGACTTATGCCACGATCGGCCCGGAAAAGACGGCGACCGCCGCACTCAATAGCCGCGAGACCGGCGTGGTGGCGGGGCTTCCTTTGGCAGAAGCCGCCTTTCGCCTGATCGATCCGACCGTGCGCTTTGAAGCGCTGGTTGCGGATGGCGATACGGTGGCGCCCGGCCAGGCCATCGCCCGCGTCTCCGGCGATGCCCGCTCGGTGCTGTCGGCCGAGCGTGTGGCGCTGAATTTCCTGATGCACCTATCGGGCGTCGCCAGCTATACGGCCCGTTTCGCCGGCGAGATCGCCAATACCAAGGCGCGCGTCACCTGCACCCGCAAGACGTTGCCGGGCCTCAGAGCCGTCGAGAAATACGCCGTGCGGCTGGGTGGCGGTTCCAACCACCGCTTCGGCCTCGATGATGCGATCCTCATCAAGGACAATCACATCGCCGTCGCCGGGGGTGTTGCCTCCGCAGTCGAGGCCGCCCGCGCCTATGCCGGCCATCTCGTCAAGATCGAGGTGGAGGTCGACGGCCTCGACCAGATGCGCGAGGCACTCACGGCAAGGCCCGATGTCATCCTGCTCGACAATATGGGACCCGATCGGCTGCGCGAGGGCGTGGCGATCAACCGCGAGCATCATCAGTTGAGCATCGAAGCCTACGCCTCCGATAACAAGCGCGTTGTTCTGGAAGCTTCCGGCAATGTGAACCTGCAGACGATTCGCGCCATCGCCGAGACGGGCGTGGACTATATCTCCACTTCGAAGATCACCATGGCTGCCCCGACCCTCGATATCGGGCTCGACATCGGGATCCACTGAATTCACGACAAAGTTTGCCGATATTTTTGCAGTGCAGCAGAAGCCGAAGACCTGCATGTTCTAAAAAAGCCATGCGTGGCAAAGCCTTACTGATATATCAGCGATTGCTTCGCTAGTTATCACCTATGATTCCTGGTTTTTGACCGGGCACGGAGAATCCCCTAGCCCTTGGACATGCATGCAAACTGTATTGCAGGCAGGGAATGCAGACGGATGGACGTCTGTAGCTGGGGCAGATGTATGACGATAACACTTGTGCGGCCTGATAGCGTTATCATGGACCTTGCGGTCCAAGGCGATGCTTTTGAGCTTAGGTCTTCTACTGAGGCTGAATTGCCATTGGGCCAGGACGCGTCTTGCGCACGCAAGATATTGGACGGCGATACTGTCCCGGGCCTCACATCTGCGCCTGATCTTGATGCCCAGACCAGCCTGTCGAACTTGGAAGCGCCTTCCGGCATGACCGAAGCCGATACCGTCAGCGTACTCGAAGTGCTTGATGAAATGCAGCGCATCATCGATCGGCATCTCGAAAAGACCGCCCGGCAGCAGAGCGACTGCTGATCGCTGGCCACTGCCGCTGCCTTTGCCAATCATAACCGGAGCGACGCCTGTGGCGGCAGTCGTGGCTCAGGCTTCCTTCGCCCGGGCGTCGACGAAGCGTTCGGGCAGGGCGACCACTTGCGGCGTGCCGTGATAGGTCACCTGCGGGAACGGGATGGAAATCCCGTTCTCGTCGAAGGACTTCTTCACCCGCTTGATCATGTCCCGGGAGGTCGGCCAGAAATCCGAGGCCGATGTCCAGTACCACATCGTCAGGATGACCGCGCTGTCGGCCAATTGGTCGATATGCGTGGCGACGGCCGGGCTCTTCAACACGCGCGGGTCGTTCTCGGCATGCTCGCGCATGATGGTCTGCGCAAGCTCGATATCGTCCTCATAGCCAACGCCGATCTTGAACTCGAAGCGCCGCGTCGCCTCGCGGCTGAAATTGGTGATCGGGACATTCCACAAGGTCGAGTTCGGCGCGAGGCGATACAGTCCGTCCGGCGTGCGAAGCTCGGTCGCAAACAGGCCGATCTCGACAATGGTGCCGGAGATGTTGCCCGTGTCGATGTATTCGCCGACCCGGAACGGACGAAGGACGAGCAGCATGATCCCGGCGGCAATGTTCTGCAGCGTGCCCTGCAGGGCAAGGCCAATCGCCAGGCCGGCTGCACCCAGTGCTGCAATAATCGATGCCGTCTGCACGCCGAACTGGCCCAGCACCGTCACGAAGACGAGGATTAGCGCACCGTAGCGCACGACATTGGCAAAGAAGCGCGCCAGTGTTTCGTCGATGCCACGCACTCGCAGGAGACCGGCATGCGTCCAGCGGCTCAGAAGTGCGGCAAGCCACCAGCCGATACACAAAAGAAGCAGCGCCCCGATAATCGAGAAGGAATACTGGACGGCAAGCTGGCTTGCTTGCGCCAGGGCCGCCTGTGTCGCGAGGATTGCTTCATTCGTGTCCAATTCCATGCCGTCATGCTCCTTGGCTGTTGGTCTCCAAGGGCTAGATGGGGCAAGGTTGGGTGAGGTCAACCGTTGCTGCGGCCGCCAACCTTGAGGCCCGGTGCCGGGCGCTCCTCCAGAACCTGCCGGCGAAAACGGAAGAGCGCTGCCGGCCGGCCGCCTGTGGCTGACTGCGACGAACCCGTCGGTTCCACCAGATCCGCGCCTTCCACGAGACGGCGAAAGTTCTGCTTGTGCACATGCCGTCCGGCGATCGCCTCCACAGTTCCCTGCAGATCGGTCAGCGTGAATTCCGGCGGCATGAGTTCGAAGATGACGGGGCGATACTTGATCTTGCTGCGCAGTCGGGCAAGCGCTGTCGCCGCGATCCGCCGATGATCATGGCGCATTGGCCTCCCCAAGGGCGCCGACACCCGACACCGATCAATGCGACCGTCCTGAACGGCCTCGTCGACGAGACCCGCTTCGTAGAGAAGTTCGTAACGCTCCAGCACCCGCTCTTCATCGAAGGGGAAATCGTCAAGGCCGAAGGCGAGTTTCAGCCGGGAGCGGCGCGCGCTTTGCCCATGGCCGCTGTAATCCTCCGCCCAGGCCATCAGCGCGGGTAGCACCGCACCGTCGAGCAGGGCAGGGCGACCCTGTCGCCAGTCTTCCCAGGGGAGATAGCCATACCAGTCGCGCCAGCGGGCGCCGGAAAGCTCGAGCCGCGCCACGCGATCGCTGTCGAGCCTCGTCAGGGCCAGGTAGCCGACCGAGACCACATGCGGTCCCTGATCGCCTGGCATCTTGTGGCGGCCGCGATCGCCGAAGGTATAGAGCTGTTCGATGTAGCCGAGCTCCAGCGCCGTCTGGGCCTCGACGGTGTGCCGGAGCGACATTTCCATCGTCCGGTGGCGGTTCGGATCGAAGGGTCCGAAGGGCAGTGCGTCCAGCGCATCACTGTCTTCTCCCACGACGAGCAGGCGTGGCGTGCGGGCACTGATGGCAACGATCGCGGCGTTGAGGCCGATCTCGATCTCCGCCGGTGTTGTCATGGGGCCACGGGCTCGCGCGTCGGGAGCGGCAGTGTAAACGGCGTGTTGCCGTCGGCGTCTGTACCACGACCCAGCGCCTTGACCGCCTTGACGAAGCGCCCACCGCGTCCGAGCAGATCGTCACCGATCTCCACAAGCCGCATGTTCGGCGTCGCAAACGGGGAGGCTTCCCGCAGACGCTGCGCCAGTGCCTCATCATCATCCTCGGGAGCAACTGCAAGGCTGGCGATCATTGCTGCCGCGGGCGAGCGCGACACGCCCATCCAGCAATGCACGACCAGCGGCGAGGCCTGGTCCCACTCGCGGGCGAACTCGATGATCTTTGCGACATGCAGCTCCTGCGGCGCGATCAGGTCGCCCGTGCCGGCAAAGGTGATGTCGTTCATCGCAAGCTTCAGATGTCGCTCTGCTGAGATGACAGCCGGCCGGTGGAAGTCCTGGTTGGCGGCCAAAAGGCTGATCATCTCGCGCGCCTTGTGGCGCACGGCCATCTCGGCGATGCGGGCGAGCGGGGAGACCACGATCATGCTCATGCCGGGCCCCACGTCGTCGATTGCCGCGCCGCCTCGATCTCCTCGAAACGCTCCAGGAACTTTGCCTGCGCCTGATAGGCGGGCAGCGGGTCGATGAGGATCGTGTCGCGGGTAAATCCCTTCGGCTGGCCGAAGAATTTGCGCGCTTCGGCTTCGGCGAAACCTGCCAGCACCGTCGCCTCGAAATATGCGGAGATCATGTCGGCCTTCTTGATCAGGTCCTTCAGCGCCGCCTTCGGATGGGCCGGCAGCCCGAAGCGCAGGTGGATGGCAGCTTCAAGCCGCTTCTCCACCACCTTGTAGCCGCCGCCGACCACGGCCTTGAAGGGCGAGATCATGTCGCCGATGACATATTCGGGGCCGTCATGCAGCAGTGCCACCATCAACTCGTCGGCGGTCGCCTTCGGATTGCAGCGGCGGAAGATGTCCTCGACGATCAGGCTGTGCTGCGCCACCGAAAAGGCATGGTCACCCGAGGTCTGGCCATTCCAGCGGGCAACGCGCGCCAGTCCGTGGGCGATGTCGCTGATCTCGACGTCGAGCGGCGACGGGTCGAGCAGATCGAGCCGGCGGCCGGACAGCATCCGCTGCCAGGCACGGCCGGAGGGCAAAGGGGCAGGCGAACCCATGTCAGGCTTCCTCCGCTGCCGTCGGGAAGCTGAGCCCGCTCCAGACCGGCAGCGCGAGGGTGATCAAGGTTTCACCGGCAAAGATGGCCTCGCCTGCAGCCATGGCTTCGCCCGCCTTGTCGATGCGCACGATGGCAAGCCCGCGTTCCCCGGCGACCGTGCCGAGCGTCCCGATCGACTTGCCGTTGATGGTGATCTCGGTGCCGCGGGCCGGCAGGGCGGTGTTTGCAGAGACGATCACGACACGCCGCCGCGCGGTGGAGCGGTGCTGCATGCGCGACACGACTTCCTGACCGACATAGCAGCCCTTGCGGAACGAGACGCCGCCCGACTTGTCGAACAGCACATCATGCGGAAAGGCATCCGACAGCTCGTAGTCTGAACCCGAATCCGGCACGCCATGAAGAACCCTGAGCGCATCATAGCCGGCACTGTCCAGGGCTTCGTGCACCTTGCCCGGCTGCCGGGACAGAGTTGTTCCGGCAAGTGCGAATCGGTGATCCACGGGTGACGTTGCCTCTTCACCCCAGCTGACCGTTGCGCCTGATTCGGGAAGGACCTCGATCGCAACGGCAGCCTGCAGCTTGTACATCGTCATACGCTTGACGAAGGCGTCCAGCTGGTCGGCCCGGATATCGATCCGGAAGGCGTCACCGTCGCGGGAAATCAGGAAATCGAACAGGATCTTGCCCTGTGGTGTCAGCAGTGCACCCGGTCGCCACTCGTCCGCGGCAAGGGCGCCGAGGTCGGTGGTGATCAGGTTCTGGAGGAAGTGCTCCGCATCCGGACCGCCTATACGGACAAAGGCGCGATCGGGCAGGAAGGCTGAGGGCATGGTGGTCACCGGGCTGTTGCAATGCCGAGAGAGTTAGGCGCTGCCAGTCTAGACGACAAGCAGTCTCGATCACAGCCCACAGTTTGCCCCGCTGCCCGGATTGCGCTCAGTCGCCGACAGACAGGAACTTCCAGCGGCCATCGGGCGTGATGCCGATGCGGAAGAAGTTGTAGTTGCCGTATTCCTGCATTTCCGCAACGTCGCCGGCCGTGACGATACGCAGCAATTCGACCTTTTCCTGAGGGGTCAGCAATCCGAGAGACTTGCCGGCGAAATAGGGCCAGACATAGGTTTCCTCGGGCGTCCCCTTGTCCATCTGCACGAAGCCGGTGGAGAGAATGTCGAGAAGGATCGCCAGGATCTCCAGCCCGTCGCTGTCGCCGGACAGTGCCTTCAGCCCGTCGATCGGATCTTGCTGCGGATCCTGCAGCGGCACGGCTGTCTGGTCCGGCCCTGGGTTCATCAGCGCCTTGAGCTTGGAGATGTCCCCGGTCGTGGCGGCATCGATGATCAGCTGGCGCATCCGACGGACGGGCTCAGGTGCCTTTTCCAGGTCGTAGATCACCTCGGCCGGCGGCTGGTCGGGTTCTGGAGCTTCGGCTTCAGGCGTATCGTCGGGTTTGATCAGCGGATCCGGATCCGGAATGACCGGGACCACGTCCTCGATGATCTCCTGCTCTTCGCTGGGCAGGGGAGCTGTCCGTTGGGCATCAGGAGCATCGGCGGCGGGCGGCGTGATATCCTTGATGTCGGACAGGGCAAAGGCCGGCAGCGCCATCGCTGTGGAGGCAAGCATGAGCGTCAGCGCGCTCGTCAAGCGAAAGAGCCTGACCCGCGACGAGATTGTCATTCTGTTCCTCGATTGCTGTCTT
Organism: Rhizobiaceae bacterium; assembly: GCA_027484835.1. Classification (GTDB taxonomy): domain Bacteria; phylum Pseudomonadota; class Alphaproteobacteria; order Rhizobiales; family Rhizobiaceae; genus Allorhizobium. The sequence goes on from JAIXSF010000147.1 coordinate 7,639, forward strand.
ACTGGAGCTGGCGCTCGGGCGAGAACTCACCGGCCAGAAGGCGGGTCTTGAGCGCGTCGAGAATAGCCTCCGCACCATGTTCGCCGTGGATACGGATGGTCTCGCGCATGGCGAGCGCAAAGGCAGCGTCCGCGATGATTTCCGGCTCGATACCGTCTGCCATGCCGTCAGCCCAGGCTTCGTTCTGGTATTCCAGCGCAGCCTGCATCTTCTCGTGCACGATCATGTCGTCGATTTCGTTGCGGCGCGGTTCCATGGCATTCCTCGAAGCACTTACTCAGTCCTTAACGACCCTATCAGCCTTTTGCCAAAACGACACGGGGGCATGCCAAAAGAGGTGAATTAATCGTTAATTTCCGAAACGCGCAGTAATTTCTGTGGCAAGTGTTGCGCCTTCGTTACGGTAATTCTCCTCTGCACGAACTGCGGCCGCTGTGCAAGAGGTGTATACGGAGGCGAAAGACCGGTAGCCCCGGTTGTAGGCAGCAGTCAGTCTCGCACGCCTTTTGGGCTCGGTCTGCGTCTCTGCATCCAGCAGTGCCTGCAGGGACTGGCGCCATTCCGGTTCGCCATCGACACTGCAGAGATTGCGCAGATAATGGACTGCTCCGATGATCTCCGAAAGCCGTGTGAGGCGATCGTCATAGGGCGTCGGCTTTTCTGTCTCGGCAGGCGGCTGGGCGGGCACATTCTCTTCCTGTCCGGTTGCCGGCAGGGCAAGCAGGGTGAGAAGCAGAAGTGCAAGTGGCGTTCGCGCTGGTCTCGTCCGGCTCATGCGGCACCTCTGTCGGAAAGCTCAGGGGCCAGGCGCAGCACGCAGGCACGCACGCTGTCCGGGATCGGAAGCTCGAGGATCTCCTCGGGCAGATACCATCCGGCCTCCAGCGCATCGCTCTGGGCACATGCCAGGGTCGCGTCATCCGTCTCGACCTGGAAAACGGAGAGAAGAAAATGGCTGCTGGTCACGCCCGCTTCCGGCAGAAGCTCGACGGTCTCGAAAAGGCGCGGGTTCCGACCTGCAAGCCCTGTCTCCTCGAACAGTTCTTGGATCGCCGTCTCCGCCGGTGTCTCACCCGGCTCGGCACGTCCCCCGGGAAAAGCGAAGAGATCGGCAGCGGGCGGGTTGCCGCGACGCACGAGAAGGTAACGCCCGGCCCGTTCGACGATGGCGGAGGAGGCGAGGCGGGGCATGCTCATGGAAAGACGGACTCCGGTCGATGACGAACTGCTTCGCGCGAAGCAGCGCACGCAGATTATCGCGGGCTTTGTCGCCCCCTGCAAGCTTGCCGTCATCCTTGACCTTCTCCCGCGGCTGACCTTGACCCCGCCGGGGCACGCTGCCATCTACCAGAGTATGTGCGGACGTTTTGCCCTGACAGCCAGCCCGGAAGAGGTGCGCGAGATCCTGAGCCTGATGGAGCTCGAGGGCTTTCCGCCGCGCTACAATATTGCACCCACGCAGCCGATCCTGGTGGCTGTGGCCGCGCCACCGCTTGACCCGGGCTCGAACCGCCCGGATCGCATGGCGGTACTGGTGCGCTGGGGGCTGATCCCCTCGTGGGTCAAGGACCCCAAGGAGTTCACGCTTCTCCTCAATGCCCGCTCGGAGACCGCGATCGAGAAGGCCTCCTTCCGCGCCGCCATGCGCCATCGCCGTGTCCTCGTGCCGGCCTCCGGCTTCTACGAATGGCACAGGCCGTCGAAGGAAAGTGGCGAGGTGCTGCAGGCCTACTGGATCCGGCCAAAGCGTGGCGGCATCGTCTGTTTCGGTGGCTTGATGGAAACCTATATGTCGAAGGATGGCTCCGAGCTCGACACCGGCTGCATCCTGACTGTCGGCGCCAACCGAACGATCGGTGAAATCCACGACCGTATGCCGCTCGTCATCCAGCCTGAGGACTTCAGTCGATGGCTCGACTGCCGGAATGGCGAGCCCCGGGACATCGCAGACCTCTTGCGCCCGGCGGACGAAGATTACTTCGAGGCCATCCCGGTTTCCGATCTCGTCAACAAGGTCGCCAATGTCGGACCCGAATTGCAAAGCCCAGTGACGCCTGCGCCAAGAAAACAAAAGCCCGCCGCGGACAAATCCGGCGACGGGCAGATGAGCCTGTTCTAGGCGCCAGCCTTGAGGTTTAGGCCACCTTCGGTGCCGGCTTGCGCTTCAGCATCATCGCCGCAGCCAGAACGGCCTTCAGGCCGAGCGGGCGGTATTGGGAAACCAGATTTTCATTCGCCGGCTGTGCCTGCTCGGCTGATGTCTCGGTCGTCATTGTCATGTTCCTCGGAGTGTTTCCTGACCAGTGTTTTTTATTTCGCGGCTCTCTCTGCGGAGAACATGACAAAAGCGTGGCCAAGGCTGTGACTCAAATCAAATTTGAAGAAAAACGGTAGATATGGAGAGCCCCGCGCAAGCTTTGCGGCTTGGCGGGGCTGAAAACCTCTCAAAATGGAGCGGAAAACGGTTCAAACGCCCCGGTCGATCTCCGAAAGACCCTTTTCTGCTGATTCCTCGCCGATGGTCAGCGTGCCGTAACGTCGATGCCAGTTGCGTGCGCCGATCGGCAGCGAGCAGAGATAGAGAAGCACACTGACAACAAGCACTTCCCAGGTGAAGCTCATCAAAAGCGCGACATACAGCACCACCCCGAGAATCATCGGCAGCACCAGATCCCGGCGGATGTGGCTGGTTTCCGACTTGCCGGACCAGACCGGCAGACGGCTAACGAGGAGATAGGCGATGACGATCGTGTATGCCGTGCTGCCATAGGCAAAGATGCCGACCGGTGCGACGCCCAGGAAGCCAAGATAGACCGGCAGGAGCACCAGGGCCGCCCCCGCAGGGGCCGGCACGCCGACGAAGAATTCCGACTGCCAGGGTGCCTTGGTTTCGCGCTCCGCCATCACGTTGAACCGCGCCAGACGAAGGCCTGCAGCGATAGCGTAGATAAGGGCCGCGATCCAGCCGAGCGAACGGGCCTGATCAAGAACGAAGACGTAGAGAACGAGGGCAGGGGCCACGCCGAAATTGATGATGTCGGCAAGCGAATCCATCTGCGCACCGAATTTCGACGTCGCCTTCATCATCCGGGCGATACGCCCGTCGATACCGTCGAGGAAGGCGGCTGCCAGCACCATGGCCACCGCCAGCTCGTATCGGTTTTCGAACGCCAGTCGAATGCCGGTGAGGCCGGCACAGATCGCCAGAACGGTGATCAGGTTTGGGACGATCAGCCGGAGCGGAATTTCGCGCAGGCGCGGTCCGCGTGCGCCGGCATCACCCGTGCTGATCTTGCGGTTCTCGTTCGACGCGTTCTGATCGTCCATGACAGGCGTCCTCAGCTGCGGCGGCTGATCACCGGCCCCTTGGCCGAGCCGAATTCTGCAATTACCGTTTCACCGGCAATCGCGGTCTGACCGAGCGAAACGCGCGGCTCCGCACCAGCCGGGAGAAACACGTCCAGACGCGAGCCGAAGCGGATCAGGCCGAAACGTTCGCCGGCGTCCAGCGGTTCGTTCGGATTGGTCCAGCAGATGATGCGACGCGCCACGAGGCCGGCAATCTGCACCACGCCAACGCCACCATGCTTGCTCTCGATGACGAGGCCGTTGCGCTCGTTGTCGATCGAGGCCTTGTCCAGTTCGGCGTTGAGGAACTGGCCTTCCTTGTAGGCGATCGTCGTCACCCGGCCACGGACCGGCGCACGGTTCACATGGCAGTTGAAGACGTTCATGAAGACGGTGATACGCAGCATCGGCTCATGGCCGAGATTGAGCTCTTCTGGCGGCACCACCATCTGCACCGAGGAAACGCGACCATCGGCAGGGCTGATCACCAGATCGTCGTCCTGCGGCGTGACGCGTTCCGGGTCGCGGAAGAAATAGGCGCACCACAGCGTCAACACGAGGCCGACCCAGAACAGCGGATCCCAGATCCAGCCCAGCACCAGCGAGGCGACGAAGAAGGCCGCGATGAAGGGATAACCCTCCTTGTGCACCGGCACGATCGTCTTGCGGATGGTATCCAACAGGTCCATGGGGGTCCTCAGTCTCAAAAATTGTGTTGCCCGTGACTACTCTGAAAGCCGCAGATGGGCAATGCCGAGGGGCAAATCAAGCAGATCTAAGATAGCTGTGACAAACCGTCCGTGGCCCAAAAAAAGATCGCCCTGTCAGATATTCGGCGAGACTTTGTAAATAACTGCACCCTAAAAAAGGGGTATTGGATTTAAGGAGGACCCGAATCCTGGCGCCATCTTGGGCCGGTTCGGGCAAGGACTGACTGTTGCAACTCGCCCGGACCATTGACCCTGTCTCAGACACGGCGCCACCCGCCGCGATAGCCTGGCATTCCTCGCGAGGCTTGCCGCCGCCATCCACCATTGCGACGCTGGCTCTCTCGCCGGCTTTGACTGTCGAACAGCTTCGCGCGTCTTCGATTTGCTTTCTTGATTGCGCTGACAGAGTTTCGATTGCCGACGTGCACACGCTTCGCGGCCTCCGCGGCGACGGCCTCTATATTGTTGCTGTCACGGGCGCCACCAGCGCCGATTTTCATGCCGCCCTGTTCGAGGCCGGTATCGACGACCTGCTTCTGGACGAGGGCCAACACCATCTGCTGCGCTGTCTCATGCGCGCCAAACGCCACCTGCAACTGCTCCAGGCGCAGGAGCAGCGCCATCTGGCGCTGCAGGACAGGCTTGATTCCTGGCAGGACGGTCTCGATCACCTGCCGACCCCCATCTACATCAAGGACGTTGGCGGACGATATCTCGGCTGCAATGCCGCCTTCAGCGAATTCGTCGGATCCGATCGCGACAAGGTGATCGGCAGCACGCTGGCCGACCTGTTGCCGAAGGACGTCGCCGAGGCCCATCGGCAGTCCGATCTTGAAGTGATGCAGAAGGGCGGTGTGCTGAGGGTCGAGACGGATGTCTGCGTACCCGATACCGGCATGCGCCACATCATGCTGCACAAGGCCTGCGTCGCCGCCCCCGACGGCGGCCTGCGCGGAATTGCCGGCGTCCTGATCGACATCACCGAGCGCAAGGAGCTGGAAGCACGGCTGACCACGGCTGCCGAGCGTGATCCGCTGACCAATGCCTATAACCGCCGCAAGTTCTTCCAGGTTGCGGCTACTGCCGTCGCCGAGGTCGATGCGCGCACGGCATCCTTTGCCGTGGCGGTCATCGATATCGACAATTTCAAGTCGATCAACGATGAACTGGGCCATGGCGAGGGCGATCTGACTCTTTGTTCGATCGTCGATACGCTGCGGGCGAACGAAGACGAGGGCGTCTTGATCGCACGCGCAGGCGGCGAGGAGTTCTTCGCCTTCTTCTCCGCCGAGGCCGCCCCGCGGGCAGCCGACATTCTCGAACGGATGCGGGCCGACATTGCCCGCTATTGCCAGGTCGTCACCCATGCGGGTTCAGCAGGCACGATCAGCGTTGGTTTTGCCGATTTTAGTCCGAGCCAGGAGACGATCGACCAGGCTCTGCGCCGGGCGGACCTCGCCCTTTATCGGGCGAAGCGTGACGGTCGCAACCGGCTCTGCAAGGCCGAATAACACACCGATCTAGCCTGACCGCGCGATAGCCTCACGTCGCCGGTGCACGGCGAACGACGACCCCGAGCTCGTCGCTCTCGCGGACCTGACGCAGTTTCTCTTCCGCCTGGGTCGCTTCTCGCTGGCGATTCCACATCGATGCATAAAGCCCGTTCTGCTCTAGCAGATCCGAATGGCTGCCGCGCTCGGCAATCTCGCCACCCTTCAGAACGATGATCTCGTCTGCGCCGACCACCGTCGACAGCCGGTGCGCTATCACCAGCGTCGTGCGGTTCTTCGAGACGATATCGAGCGCCGACTGGATCTCGTGTTCCGTTGTCGTATCGAGCGCTGACGTTGCCTCGTCGAGGATCAGGATCGGCGGTGCCTTGAGCACGGTGCGGGCAATCGCGACACGCTGCTTTTCGCCGCCCGACAGCTTCAGACCGCGTTCGCCGACCTTGGTTTCGTACCCGTCCGGCAGTTCCTTGATGAAACGGGAGATCTGCGCCACCTCGGCCGCCTGCTCGATCTCGGCATCCGACGCACCGGGACGGCCGTAGCGGATGTTGTAGGCGATCGTGTCGTTGAACAGCACGGTGTCCTGCGGAACCATGCCGATCGCCGCACGGAGCGATTTTTGCGTGATGTCCCGGACATCCTGGCCATCGATGGTGATGGAGCCCTTCTGCACGTCATAAAAGCGGTAGAGCAGGCGGGAGATCGTCGATTTTCCGGCTCCGGAAGGACCGACCACGGCAACCGTCTTGCCCGCCGGAACCTCGAAGGACACGCCCTTGAGGATGGGGCGATCCGGGTCGTAGTGGAAATGAACGTCCTTGAAGGCAATGGCGCCCCGGGCGATCACCAGTGGTGTGGCATCGGGACGGTCGATGACTTCGGCCTCGACTTCCAGCAGATCGAACATCTGCTCGATATCGGTGAGCCCCTGGCGGATTTCGCGGTAGACGAAGCCGATGAAGTTCAGCGGCACCGACAGCTGCATCAGCATGGCGTTGACGAAGACGAAGTCGCCGATCGTCTGCTCGCCGCGCTGCACGGCAAGCGCCGACATCACCATGATCACCGCGGTACCCACACCGAAGATCACCCCCTGGCCGAAGTTCAGCCAGCCGAGCGAGGTCCAGACCTGGGTGGCCGACTTTTCATATTTCGCCATCGAGGCATCGAAGCGCTTCGCTTCCATCTCCTCATTGCCGAAATATTTGACCGTCTCGAAGTTGAGGAGCGAATCGATCGCCTTGGTATTGGCGTCCGTGTCGCTATCGTTCATCGCCCGGCGAATGCCGATGCGCCAGTCGGAGGCGCGAATCGTGAACCAGATATAGGCCCAGACGGTAAAGGCGGTGACGCCGAGATAGGAGAAGCCGTAGGTCCACCAGAAGATCGCGGCTGTCAGGATGAATTCGATGAGGGTGGGGATCGAGTTGAGGATCGTGAAGCGCACGATGGTCTCGATGCCCTTGGTGCCGCGCTCGATGATGCGCGACAGGCCGCCGGTCTTGCGCTCGAGATGGAAGCGCAGCGACAGCTGGTGCATGTGCACGAAGGTCTTGAAGGCGAGCTGGCGCACCGCATGCTGGCCGACGCTGGCAAAGAGCGCGTCGCGCAACTGGTTCAGACCGACCTGGGCGATGCGGGTGACATTGTAGAAGACGACGAGGGCGACGGCACCCAGCAGGAAGGTCGGCAGCAGCCCCGCCATATCGAGACGGCCATCCAGCGCATCGGTCGCCCATTTGAAGAAGTAGGGGACAAGGATCAGCACGAATTTCGAGATGATCAGGAAGAAGGTCGCCCAGACCACCCGCATTTTCAGGTCGAAGCGATCGGCCGGCCACATATAGGGCCACAGATTGACGAGGGTCTGCATCGGGTTCCCGTCATCGGCCGATACCGTCTTCTTCTTCGCCTCAGCCATCCCGGACCCTCTCGCTTGCATCAAGATCAAAAAGCGGCGACCCCTCGAAGGGATCGCCGCCGTCACTCAATTAGGTTCCTGCTCCCGCGAATACAACAACGGAAGTGTGAAAGCTCAGTTCACTGCCTCGCCACGCAGACGCTTGCGGTGGATTTCTTCCGCATTCGGCAGCGCTTCCCGGGGAACCGTGAAGATCTGGCCCGGTTCGATCATGTCGGGATTGTTGATCTGGGTCTCGTTGGCGAGATAGATCGTGGTGTAACGCACACCCTGACCATAGACGCGGCGTGAGATCTGCCAGAGCGTATCACCGCGGCGGATGATCACGCTGCTGTCGCTCTTGGCGAGCGGTGCCTGCTGGATGGTCTTCGGCTCGGCCGAGGCGGAGGCGAAGGCATCAGCTGGAACAGGGGCATCTTCTGCCGGCGCTGCGGCGTCGACTTCGGCCGTCGTCGCAGGTGTCGGCTCGGCAAGCAGATCACGGATCAGGGCCACGATCTTCGGCAGGGCGACCCCGAGCGCGTCCACGTCGCCGGTCGGAACCGACTGCAGCAGAGCGAGTGCCTCCTTCGCCTTGGCGGCATGGGCGTTAACGGCAGCCGCGAAGTCTGCTGCAGCGTTTGCGCCCGGGCGGAAGCCAACGATCGACTGAAGGCCGATCTCCGTTGCCGAGCGGGCAGCAGCCGCCTGCTCGAGCGCAGGCTTCTGGCCATTGGCGAACAGGTTTTCGAGGATCGTCATCGCCTTCGTGAGCGAAATCCGCAGCCGCTCGAACTCTGCCTGTTCCGGTGAAGTCTCAGCCGAACCTGCAGGAGTGGTCGTCTGCGCTACTACCGAAACCTGTTCACCCTCAGGGCGTTCGAACGGCACGGAAGCACGAACGATGACCTTGCCGGTCGCATCGAGGAGTTCGACCTCGATGATGTGATTGCCGACCGCAAGCTTCATCTCGCCTTCGATGACGAAATTGCCATTGGTGTCACTCACGGCTTCACCGATCGTTGCCTTGTTGGCAAAGCCACGCACCGTTGCGCCGGCGGGTGCCTTGCCGGCCACGAAGATGCGGTCACCTTCGATCTCGACCGCGGTGACCTGCACTTCGGTCGCGCCGGTTGCCGCGGCAGCCGGTGCTTCGCTCGTCGGAGCGGTGGCCGGAGCAGCAGCCGTCTCGGCGCTGCCCTGGATCGTCGGTGCGGAACCGGCAAGCGTGCTGGCAGCAGCCGGAAGCTCGGGCAGGGCAACACCATTGGCAGGTGCCGCAGGTGTCGCTGCGGGCGCTGCCGTGCTGGCGGCAGCGGATGGTTCTGCTCCCGGTGCAGCAGGCGCAGCTTCGGCAGACTGCGAACCTGGCAATGTGATCATGCGGCTCGCTTCACCCGGCTTGGAGACCATGGCGAGCAGTTCGCCCTTGCCACCCTCGGGCACGGAAATCGTCGCCACTTCCTCGGACGTGACCACCTTGCCGTCCGGCGCGGTCGCACGGATCTGGAGCGAGTGGTCGCCGGGGGCAAGCGGCTCGTCGAGTACGGCAGCAAAGTCACCGGTGCCGTCGACGGTCTGCGACGAGATCACCTGGTCGCCGTTCAGGATTTCAACTTTGGCGCCAGGCACGGCATTGCCGGCAATGACCGTGGAGCCATCCGGCTCGACACGCAGGATGTCGAAGCGTGGCGCGACTTCGGCCGGTACTTCGGCGACCGGTGCCGGAGCGGTAACTGGCTTGCCGAGCAGCGCATCCTTGATCGCGGCAACCATGCTGGCCGCCTGGGCAGGGTCTGCCGGCAGCTGCTGCACCAGAGCCAGTGCCCGCGCCGCATCCGCCTGGACGGCCATGATGCCATCGGTCACTGCCGTATCGAGGCCCTGCGGGATCTCGATTGAGGACAGCGCCTGCAACGCGCCCTGGGCCAGCGTCTTGGCTGCCGAATAAGCCTCGATGCCCGGCGTACGGCCATCGGCAAACAGCGCCGAGATCCCGTCGACGGCCTTCTCGGCTTCGCTCTTCAGCCGGTCCATCTTCTCCGCCGCGGCCGCGGCGACATCGGCGACCGCCGTCTCGGCAGTGGCCTGGGCCTGATCGGCGGCTGATTTTGCAGCATCGGCCGCCGCGTTCACGGTCGGCAGATCAGCCGTCGGCGTGTTGAGGCGCGGCATGATGACAAACACCATCAGCAGGCTGACGATGGCAAGGACCAACAGGACCACCCAGAGGGCACGGTTCTTCATTTCTCAAGTCTCCCGGCGGAACAGCCGCCATTCCCTTGGAATTGCTAGCGTCAACCCGAGGAATCGACAAGCGGCGATGGATCAATCCACCCGGCCGGACAAGGGTTTTCAGCCAATTTTGTTGACCTGCCGCGACCAAGACTGTTTTTTGCCTCGCATGAGCGAACAGAAAACCCCGATTCGATCCGTCTGCGTCTATTGTGGCTCCCAGCCCGGACGCGATCCCGCATTCATGGAGGCGGGCCGAAATTTCGGCCGCGCGCTGGCAGAAAACAACCTTCGCCTCGTCTATGGCGGCGGCACCAAGGGCATTATGGGGGCAGTTGCCTCGGGCGTATTGTCCGCCGGCGGCCACGTCACGGGCATCATACCCGAATTCCTGGTCGACATGGAAGCGACACGCCATTCGCTTGGCCAGCTGAACGAACTGATCATCACCAAGGACATGCACGAGCGCAAACACGCGATGTTCGAGCGCTCGGACGCCTTCGTCACCTTACCCGGCGGTATCGGCACGCTGGAGGAGATCGTCGAGATCATGACCTGGGGTCAGCTCGGCCGCCATGCCAAGCCCATGGTTTTTGCAAACGTCAACGACTTCTGGAAGCCGATGCTGGAACTCGTCGACCACATGTCGACCTCCGGCTTCATCCACACGGCCCATCTGGTGCGCCCGCTGGTGATCGACCGCATCGAGGACATCGTGCCAGCCATAAAGGCACGTTGGGCCGAGACCGGAGCGCCCGAAGGCGATCCGGAGACGATTTCCAAGCTTTGAGATGACGCGATCAGCGCTGCCGAAGCATCGGCAGCGTGTAGATCACCAGCGCCGACCAGATCAGCGGGAAGGCCACGGCCTTCGCCAGACTGAAGGGTTCGTTGAACACGAAGACGGCAGTGATGAAGATCATCGACGGCGCGATATACTGCATGATGCCGATGGTCGAGAGGCGCAACAGCTTGGCGCCGTTGGCATAGAGGATCAGCGGCACCGCCGTCACCAGCCCCGCCGAGGCGAGCAGGATCGTATCCGTCATGTTGCCCATCAGGAAATGCCCGCCGCCCTGCAGGTTCAGATAGACGAGATAGCCGAGCGCGATCGGCGAGAGCAGCAGCACTTCCAGGAGAAAGCCCTGGTTTGGCCCGATCGGCAGTGTCTTGCGGAAGAAGGCGTA
>JAIXSF010000311.1 GCA_027484835.1 Rhizobiaceae bacterium
CAGAACTTCATCAGGTCGAGCGAGCCGGTGTCGACCGAGAGGTTGACGCAGAAGCCCTGGCCTTCGCCTTCGGTCAGAAGCGGCTTCAGGAGCTTCTTGTAGTTGTCCTTGGTGACATGCGCCTGGATGTGCTTGATCCCGTGCTTGGCGAGCAGGTCTGCCTCGTCGTTGCGGGGATCGATGACGACCATCCGGCTCTTGTCGAACTTGAAGTGGCGTTCGATCAGCGGCAGGGTGCCGCGGCCGATCGAGCCGAAGCCGATCATCACGATCGGGCCGGTGATCTCGCCGTAAACCGGGTAGGTCTTTTCGCTCATTCTTGTCTCCTTGGAGGCCCGGTTCTGTTGCGCGGGCCGTGTTTCCGGCCTGTCTGTTGCGGCCGGAGCGATACTGGCGGTTCTAGATCACAAAATGCTGACACAATAAAGAGTGGGTGCCAGGGGCAGAGCCATCCTAGACATGATTTTCCGACGCTGCATCTTGCCGCAGTCGCGCCACCAGCCGGCTGCGCTGCCGGTCGAGGCCCTTGTAGTTGAGCTGCGGCTCGCTCAGGCCTTCCAGCTGATCGGCGAGCGATGATGCCAGACGCCTGCCGTCGGGATGTTTTTCAAACAGGACAACCGGGTCGAGATAGATGCGGATGGTGAAGACGATGGCGCCGGTTTGCGGCAGTTTCGTCAGCGTCTGGCGTTCCACGCGAACGACGGCCTGCTCCGGCTCGGCCGAGTCGTTGCGGCCGGTTTCGGGATGAAAAAGTTTCTCTTTCCAGTTGATCGACCAGTTGAAGCGCTCGGCCGGCAGGCCGGGAGCGAGATTGTCGAAGATACGGTTGATCATCGCGGCATTGCGCGTGCCCCCCTGGAAGCCCGGCACATATTCGTGGACTTCCTCCATCGGGCGGTCGAATTTTTCCGCGAGCAACCAGGAGGAGGGGAAGGAGAGGTGAGCTGCGGCGATGAACCAGCCTTCCGCGCGCTTCATCATGATCACGAGGTCGTCCTGGACCAGCAGGCCGGCACGGAGAAGCGGGGGCAGCTTATCATCGCTCAGGCCTGTCTCTGCCATCAGCTGCGGATGACGGGCGCTCAGATGGGCGGTGAGGGCTGCAAGACATTCTTCCTGGGCGGGAAGGCTGTCGTCGGTCGCCCGGAAGACCTCGTCAAGCCGTGTCGCGGCCAGTGTGCGCTTCTCGGTCAGATAGCGATCGCGGTCGGCATCCGGCTCGATCCAGCGGGCCGGGTCCAGTGCGGACAGGCCGATGGTGAAAGGCCGGGTCGGGCCGGCATAGGGGGTGTGGGTAAAGGATCTCACGGCAGGCATTCTCCCATGCTGCACCTCAGCCCTTCAGCGCCTCAAGTCCGACGGCCGTGCGGGTCACCGCCACTTCCGTTATCTCGTAGGCAGCGACGCCCTCGACCGTGAAGGGATCGGCTGCGACATAGGCCTCGATTTCCGCCCGGTCGCCCTTGGCCAGAATGACGCCGCCGGTGCGCGGGTTCTTGCGGCCCGAGGCCAGAAACATGCCGCTGTCATAGCCGGCATTCACCCAGTCCATATGCGGAGCCATGACGCGGTCGGCTTCTTCGGTCGGCTTCACATAGGTGAGGGAGAGGATGAACATGTGGTTATCTCCCTGTCGACGACATGTCGGTGTGGTCGCGCCTGTTGGACAGAAGCAGGAGCGCTGCGGCGCCTGCCAAGAGAGGCAGGATCCGGTGATGATAGCGGTCGGGCGGACCGGACACGACCGCGAAGAGGCCGTCATTCGCAAGCGAAACCAGGAGGAGAATGGCGAGCCAGAGACGGGTGTCGCGGTCTAGTCGCTGCCAGCCCGTGATCAAGGCGACCGCGAGGCACCCATAAAGGAGCATGCGCAGTCCGGTCAGCATGGCAAGATGACTATCGGTCTCCCAAACGCCCTTTGCCTGCCAGGAGGTGTAAAAGGGTTGCGGCATGGGTTCGTTCAGCCGCGCGGCGAAATCGAGGCGGGTGCCGGTGCCGTAGAAGCTGAAAAAGTCCTGCAGCATCAGGGTCGCGGTTTCGAGCGGCATGGTGGTGATCGCCGAACGTATGATCGGCGAGGCGTGGTCGCGTTCGAAGGCGGCAAGCTCGAAACGATCGGGAAAGGCGCGCATCAGGTCCCAGAAGAAGTCACGGCGTCCGGCATTCTCGGGCCGGTGCTGTATCGTCTCGATGAGCTCGCCAGCCTCGCACAGAACCTTCTCCGATGACCGGTCGCATTCCAGACGCAGCAGTTCGGGTTTTACGGAGAACAGCCGGGCTGCAAGGAAGGTGCGGCTTAGCGAGGGCGTGTCGGGATAGTATTTGGCGTTGAGAAAGCTGCTGACGACGATAGCTGTGGCAATGGCCAGAACCGGCATGACCCTGGCTTTGCGGATCCCGAAGAACAGAGCCACCAGAACCGTCAGCACGCCCGCCAGGATCAGGCCGCTGGCGTGGCCGGAAAAGAGAATGCCGGCACTCAAGGCGAGGAACGGGCTCTTGCTTCGGATCGAGACGATCAGAAAGACGACGGCTGCGAAGAACCAGGCATCGACGAGGACGGCGCTCGTGTAGAGCGGTTGCAAGGCAAGCACGGCGAGCGGCAGCACGAGCCAGTATGCGCGCAGGTCAAAACTGCGGATGAGCAGCAGCCAGGCTGCAGCATTCACCACGGCATTGAAGACGGGCAGCGCCCAGTAGCCGATCAGGCCGTAGAGTGGAGCGACCAGCACCGCCGCGGTCTTGGCCCGCATCCAGTTCACGCCCTGTCCGGAATAGGCGATCGAATCGTCCATCACCCATGGAAAGCCGTTGAGCCATGCGGGGAGGAGAAACAGCGCCACAAGCGACAGGAACATCAGCGCCGTTGCGCCGGCCGACATTCCCGGAGCGATGGCGTTCAAGCGCGGGCGTTCTGCCATTGCCACGCCTATTCCACTAGTTCGGCGGGGATCAGGCCGCGCAGGGAGTTGCCGACGAAGAGCTTGCGGTGGCGCAGGTCGTCGAGTTTCAGCACCTCGCCGCGTGCCTTGCGTTCGCGGATCAGTTCGGCGCGCAGCACGCCGGGAAGAAGGCCGCTGGTGAGGGGCGGGGTCAGCAGCATGCCGTCTGCGGCCTCGGCGAAGATGTTGGTGATCGTGCCTTCGCAGACCTCGCCCCGCTCGTTGAGCAGGATCACCTCGTCCGCCTCGTCCTTCGTGAATTCGGCGCGGGCGGCCTCATAGGGTTCGCGACGGGTGGTCTTGTGGCGGAACAGGCTGTCTTCGGATTGCAGCCGGGTCTTTGCGATCTTGAGGCGCCAGACTGTTTCCTCCGGCATGGGTTCGAAGGGGGTGGCGGTTACCTCCATCTTGCCGCGATAGGTCATAACCAAGCGCACCCGCAGCGGTGCGTTGCCGGACACTTCCTTCTCCAGCCTGGCCTTGGCGTCCTGCGGTTGGCGAAAACCCAAGGCATCGGCCGAGCGAGAGAGGCGACGCAGATGCTGGTCGAGCCGCAGGAAGCCTGCGTCCGGTTGCCATCGCATCGTCTCGATCAGCGAGAAATCCATTGCTCTCCCAGGGCAAAGCGCGCCTTCAGCAGGCATTCTTCGTATTCGGCCTCGGCCTTCGAATCGAAGACGATGCCACCGCCGACATTGAAGACGGCGCGCCCATGGTTGAAAAGGGAGATGGTGCGGATTGCCACTGAAAATCGCATGGGACCCGCAGGATCGCACCATCCGATTGCGCCACAATAGACGTCGCGCGGGCCGGCTTCGAGCTCATGCAGGATGCGCATTGCCCACATTTTCGGGGCGCCGGTCACGGAGCCGCAGGGGAAGAGAGCGGCCATGACCTCGGGTAGCCCGATGTCGGGCAGGAGCCTTGCCCTGACATAGCTCACCATCTGATGCACGGTCGGATAGGTCTCGATGGCAAACAGCTTGGGAACCGAAAGCGTGCCAACCTCCGATATGACGGAGACGTCGTTGCGCAAGAGATCGACGATCATCCGGTTCTCGGCCTGGGTCTTTTCGTCGCCGAGCATGGCGGCGATGATCGCCTCATCCTCCTCCGGTGACGCGCCACGCGCCGCCGTGCCCTTCATGGGCCTCGTCTCGATCCAGCCGTCTTCATCGACGGAAAAGAACAGTTCCGGCGACCGGGACAGGATGACGGGACCAGTGCCGTAGTCGATGAGCGCGCCGTAATGCACGGGCTGGCGACTGACCAACGACCAGAAGGCGGCACGGGGATCGCCTTCCCATTTTGCCTCGACCGGCATGGTCAGATTGGCCTGGTAGCAGTCGCCCTTGCGCAGGTGGTGGTGCAGCCGGTCGAAGCGGCTGCGGTAAGTTTCCAAGTCCCAGGCGGCGTGCGGGTCGCTCAAGAGCGGCGCGTTCGGAATGTTCGTGGGCGCCCGTGCCAGCGGGTGCTCCGCAGATGCAGGCGCGTCAAAGACGCCCATGGAGATCAGCGGCGTCTCGCGCCCCTCCTCAATCAGCGGCCGAAGCTTCGGCTCGAAAACGAAACCGGCTTCATAAGAAAGGTAGCCCGCCAGCCATTTGCCGGCCTTCCGGTGCGCTTCCAGCTGCGCAAGCGCCGGCTCCACGTCGTCTGCCGACCGGGCGACGATGAGCGTCTCCGGTTCGGCAAAGACAAGGCTCGTCCCCGCGCGGTCGTCGCGGAAGAGCGCGTAGGGCGCGTGGTCACGCATGGGATATCGGCGGCTCCGGTTCAGGCTGCCTTATCTAGCGCTTCCAACTCGTCGATCAGCCCCTCGATCATCGACAGACCCTTGGCCCAGAACGACGGATCGGTCGCATCAAGGCCGAAGGGGGCGAGAAGCTCAGAGTGGTGTTTCGTGCCGCCGGCCTTCAGGAGCTCGAAATACTTGTCCTGGAAGCCTTGATCGGCGTTCTGGTAGACGGCGTAGAGCGAGTTCACCAGGCAGTCGCCGAAGGCATAGGCATAGACATAGAAGGGCGAATGGATGAAGTGGGGAATATAGGCCCACCAGGTCTCGTAGCCCTCGGAGATCTTGATCGCCGGCCCGAGGCTTTCCGACTGGACGGAAAGCCAGAGTTCGCCGATCTGCTCTGCGGTCAGTTCGCCTTCCTTGCGAGCGGCGTGGATCTTGCGCTCGAACTGGTAGAAGGCGATCTGGCGGACGACCGTGTTGATCATGTCCTCGACCTTTTGAGCCAGCATGGCCTTTCGTTCGCGCTTGTCGGTCGTCTTGTCGAGAAGGGCGCGGAAGGTCAGCATTTCGCCGAAGACGGACGCGGTTTCGGCAAGCGTCAGCGGGGTTTGGCACATCAGCGCACCCTGGCCGCCCGCCAGAACCTGGTGCACGCCGTGGCCGAGTTCATGCGCGAGCGTCATGACATCGCGCGGCTTGCCGAGATAGTTGACGAGAACATACGGATGCGCGGAGGGAACCGTGGGATGGGCGAACGCACCCGGAGCCTTGCCGGGCCGGGCCGGGGCATCGATCCATCCGCCGTCGAAAAAGCGGCCAGCGATCTCCGCCATCTCGGGCGCGAACCCGCCGTAAGCCGAGAGAACCATGTCCTTTGCCTCATCCCAGGGGATGAGCCGGTCAGGGGTTTCCGCTAGCGGGGCATTGCGGTCCCAGAAATTCATCTGGTCCATGCCGAGCCACTTCGCCTTCATCTTGTAATAGCGATGCGACAGGCGCGGATAGGCCTCCTGCACGGCGGCTGCCAATGCATCGACCACTTCGCGTTCGACGCGGTTGGCCAGATGGCGGCTGTCGGCGATGTCGTCGAAACCGCGCCAGCGGTCGGAGATGTCCTTGTCCTTGGCGAGCGTGTTGGTCACCAGGGTGAAAATGCGGATGTTATCCTTGAAGGTCTTCGACAAGGCTTCGGCCGCCAGCTGGCGCTTTGCGGGATCGGCATCCTGCAACAGCGTCAGGGTCGGCTCGAGCGGCATTTCCTCTTCGCCGACCTTGAAGCGCAGAGATGCCAGCGTCTCGTCGAAGAGCCGGTTGAAGGCGGCGGCTCCCGTCTGCGACTTCTCGAGGAAAAGCTGCTCGATGCGGTCATCGAGCTGGAAGGGCTTGTCCTTGCGCAGATCAACGATCCAGGGACGGAAATGGGCGAGGGCCGGATCGCGGTCCATCGCGGCATCGACGGCGTCATCGGGCAGTCGGTTGAGTTCCAGCGGGAAGAACAGGAGGCGCGAGGACATGTCCGTCAGCTTCGCCTGGATGTCGCCGAAGAACTTGCCGTTCGCCGGGTTGGTCATGTCCGAATAATAGGTGAGCCCTGCGTAAGAGGCGATACGCCCGAGCAGGTCTTCGAGCCCGTCGAGTTCCCGCAGAGCCTGGGCCAGCGAATTTTCACCGACGGTTTCAAGCGCGATCGACAGCTTGCCCTTCCACTTGCTCTCGAAGGCCAGAGCATCGGAGGCGGCCTTGTCGACGGCGCCGAGAAATTCCGTTGAGGTCTGGCCCGGATAGAGATCCTCCAGCTTCCACAGGGGAAGGTCACCGAGGTTCTGATCCTTGCCCGCGGAAGCCTGGGTGGCCGGGCTCATGGCGGGGCGGCGGTCGATCATCATGGCGATGTCCTTTCTGTCGTTCGTTCCGGAGATGTAGTCAGTCGCCTGCCAATGGGCAAGCAGCCGGATGTATCGGCCTGGTGCGACTTCGCCGCGCGGTTTGCTTTAGGGCCGTCCGTGGATTGTGCCATAAACGGTTAAGGACCGTTAAAATGTTAGGCTTTCTCCCAAGAACATGTTCAGTCCTTTCTGTCAGTCTCCCCGCCATAACCCAGGAGCGCAAAGGCGCCAGAACTGCCCGGGGAGCGCAAGTTGACCGCACAAATTCTACTCATCGATGAAGATGCCGCCGAGCGCCGCAGCATGAAGGCTGCAATCGAAGCGCACGGTCATGCCGTTCATGTCGCCGATACCGTTCATGCCGGTATCGAGGTTTTTCGCCGATATCGCGATGCGATCGGTGTGGTGGTTGTCGATGCGGCGTCGGCCGAAGGGCTGAACCCGACCGTCATTCCCCTGCTGGCCGAAATCAATGCCGGGGTGCCCGTGATTGTCGGGACCGCGGAGGGCGCGACCGAGACGGCGCTGAATGCCGTTCGAGCCGGCGCTTTCGACTTCCTGGTAAAGCCGATTGCCCAGGAACGGTTGATCGGGGCGATTGACGCCGCCCTCAAGATCCACCGTACCAGCCAGCTTGGCCGCGCGCCGCGGCGCGCCCGCAGCGGATCTGTGAGCTTCTCCGACGTGATTGCCGCAAGCGCCGCGATGTCGCGCGTCGTCGAACTCGGCCGACGTGCGGCGCAGTCTACGATACCGGTCATGCTCGAGGGCGAGGCGGGCGTCGGCAAGGAACTGGTGGCACGCGCCATCCATGCTGCCAGCGATCGTTCGTCGCGCCCGTTCGTGCCAGTGAATTGCAACGCCATTTCGCCCGGCCAGATCGAAGACGTCCTGTTCGGCAGCGAGAGCCTCGCCGGCAAACTTGCCGAGGCCGAGGGTGGCACGCTGTTTATCGAGGAAATCAGTGAGTTGCCGCCTGTTGGACAGATGCGGCTGCTCGAAATCGTGCAGACCGGTGAAGTCCATCGCAGTGGTCAGCAGCGGCCGTTGAAAGCGAATGTGCGCCTCATTCTGGCAACCAACAAGGATCTGATCGAAGAGGTGAAGGCGGGGCGTTTCCGCGAGGACCTCTATTATCGTCTGAACGTTTTCCCGATCACGATCGCAGCGCTTCGCCGCCGCAAGGAAGACATCCCGCATCTGATCCGCGCCTTTGTCGAACGCTTCTCTTTGGAGCAGCGTCTGCCGCGCACGCTTCAGGTCGAGTCGTCGGCTTTGGCGCTTCTGACTTCGTTCGACTGGCCGGGCAACACGCGCCAGCTGGAGAACGCCATCTTCCGCGCCGTGGTTCTGGCGGAGGGCGCGAGCCTTCGGGAGAGCGATTTCCCTCAGATCGCCGCACAGGTGAACGGCCATTCGCTCGGCGCATCCGGCGCCGATGGGCATTCGGGGGGCACAGAGCAGAGCCCGATCGCCAAGGTTCAGGCGGCTCTTGCCGAACGTGCCGCAGGTTTTGCGAGCGGCTATTCCAGTCCGTCCACAGGTTTTGGCAGCGCCGCGCAGGGCAATGTAATCGTCAGCACCGACGAGGCCGGCAATGTCCGCAAGCTTTCGGAAATCGAGGAAGAGCTGATCCGCTTCGCGCTCAAATTCTACCGCGGACAGATGAGCCAGGTTGCCCGAAAGCTTGGTATCGGGCGCTCCACGCTCTATCGCAAGCTCAAGGACTACGGAATCGATCCCGACGATCCCCAGAAGGATGCTGCTTGATTTGCCTCAACCGTTCGCTGTTAACTCTGGGGTAAGCTTAATCGCCTACCAAGAGCTAAGCATTTGTTAGGCAAGCGTTCACCATAAATGAACGGCTTGTGCGGATGTGGCAAATTTGCCATGGTATGACCGCATTTGACGTTCATTTCGGTTGGCGTGGGACGTAGTCTTTCGGACGGGGATTGCATTGCAGGCATCGCAGGACATCAGCGC
>JAIXSF010000035.1 GCA_027484835.1 Rhizobiaceae bacterium
CCTGCTTGAATACCTTGTTGTGCTTGGCGCGGGAAGTTACGCCACGTTTTACGCGTGCCATGTCATGATCTCCTTAATTGTCCAACAGCGAGCGGGTCTCAGAGACCGTTCGGCAGATAGTTCTTGATGACCTTCTTGCCGTCTGGTTCAGCAAGAACCATCGTGCCGCGGGCATCGCGAATGAACTTGTTGGAACGCTTGATCATGCCGTGGCGCTTGCCAGCAGCGGCGGCGAGAACCTTGCCGGTCGCCGTGATCTTGAACCGCTTTTTGGCGGCAGACTTCGTCTTCATCTTGGGCATTTTGCTACTCCATTGTTCTTGTATCGAAACAGGCTGACGAATGCCCGTTTTCAAGCATAAAGAACGGCCACGGCATGCCCTGCCGGACCGTTCGGACGCGCGCTTATAACCGTAGACCTTGGAAAGCGCAACGGGTGGCGGACGGAATCTTCCGCTAGAGCCGCGCCGGCAGGCTGAGACTGACCTTGAGCCCGCCCGTCGCAGCATTGGAAAACGCGATCGCACCGCCATAAGCCGCCAGAATATCGGCGGTAATCGCCAGTCCCAGACCGGTCCCCTCGTCATCGACCAGATGCACCCCGCGCGCGGCAATCGCCGGCAGTGCCGCCTCCTGGACACCCGGGCCATCGTCCTCGATATCCATCGTCAGCCCGTTGGCTTCCCGGGTGGCCGTGACCCTGATCAGGGATTTCGCATAACGGGTCGCGTTGTCGAGCACGTTGCCGAGCGCCTCGGCGAGATCGGCGGGATCCATGTCGACGGTCATCTGCTCGTCAAGCTCCACCTGCCAGACGACATCGCGCGCCGCCGTCACCGGCGCAAGGACCGAGATCAGCTTGCCGGTCAGGGAGGCAAGGCCCGTCTGGGCCATCTGCTCAACGCCGAGCCTTGCCGATTGCAGCTGGCGATCGGAGCGCTGGCGGATCAGATCCACCTGCTGGCGGATCATGCTGCGTTCTTTATCCGGCAGACCATCGGCGAGCTGGAGAAGGACGGTCAGAGGTGTCTTCAGACCATGGGCAAGATCGCTGGCACGGGCGCGGGCGCGCTCGACGGCCGTTTCACGCTCCTTCAGCAGCCCGTTCATTTCACTCACCAGAGGGCGCAGTTCGGTCGGCCCCGCCTCGGGCAGCTGGTCCGTGCGACCGGAGCGGACCAGCGCCAGCCCGTTCTGCAGGCGCGAGAGCGGCGCAAGGCCAATGCCGATCTGCAAAAAGGCAGCCGCCAGCAGGACGGCGGCAGTCAGCACCAGCATGATGATCGTCGCATCGTGGTATTCGGAGATCGCGTTGTCGATCACCCGCCGGTCGAAGCCCGCAAGCAGGGTGAGTGGACGATTGCCCTCGGGCGTTTCCAGATCGATGGCCCGCAACTGCACCAAAAGCGGCTCCCCATCGGGGCCCTCTCCGAGCCAGAAACCAAACGGTCCGTTGAGAAGCGCATCCGGCTGGAGCTCGATGTCCCAGAGCGAACGCGAGCGGAAGACGTCGCCGTTGTCGGCAACCACCTGCCAGTACAGCCCACTCCCGGGAAGGTCGAAGCGCGGATCGCCCGGCTCGTCCGTCATGCGCGCCTTGCCGCCCTCGAACTCCACGCCTGCGGCCAGCTGATCGATGATCGCGGACATGTCTGCGCGGTAGCGGTCGGCCACGTAGTTGGAAAAGATCCGGCTGAGGCCGAAGGCAACGAGAAGCAGGATGAATGCAATCGCCAGGACAGCTCCGACGAGCAGGCGCAGGCGCAGCGACTGGATCATGCCCCCTCGCCGGCCAGCGTGTAGCCGAAGCCGCGGCGGGTGGCGATCGCCGTCGGGTTGGTCTTGCGGCGAATGCGCGCGATCATTGCTTCCACCGCATTCTTGGCCGCATCGTCGTCGCGACCCTGCACCTTCCGGGCGATTTCCAGGGGGTCGAAGACCCGCTCCGGCTCGGCAATCAACATGGCGAGCAGCCGGAACTCCAGAGGGGTCAGTTCGATCTGTCGATCGTCATAGGTCACCCTGCGGGACGTCTCATCCAGCACGAAACCGCCGCCAGAGGCCGTCGTCTTGGCCCGGCCACCAGCCCGCCTGAGAAGCGCCTTCAGCCGGGCAATCAGTTCCTCGCTACGGAAGGGCTTGGGGAGATAGTCGTCGGCACCGGCATCGAAGCCGTCGACGCGCTCCATCCAGGATCCCCGGGCCGTCAGCACCATGATCGGGGTCTCGACGCCGGCCGCGCGCCAGCGTTTCAGGATGGAGAGCCCGTCCATGCCGGGCAGTCCGAGGTCGAGGATGATGGCAGCATAGTCTCCCGTCTCACCCTCCGCCCAGACATCTGGCCCCGTTGCCCGGTGATCAACGAAGAAACCCTCCAGCTCCAGCTTCGTGCGGGTGTGGTCGGCAATGGTCTGGTCGTCTTCCGCCAAGAGTATGCGCATGCGTCACCATCCGAAAAGATTGAGCTTGCGGCCGGTTGCTGCTTCGAGCTTCAGCGTCCGGACGCGTGAGCCACTCTGCACCTTCAATGTATAATAGGGGGCGCGGGCCCGGAGATTGAGATCGACCGCGATCACGCGGCCGCCGCCAAGGTCGTCGACCCGCTTGAGGATCTCCCGAAGTGGCAGGATCCGCCCCTCGTCGACCGCCTCGCGTGCCTTCTGATGATCACGATCCCGGCCGGACTTGCCGGACTTATCATCGTTGTCGTCATCATCATCGTCGTCATCGTCGTCGCGATCGTCATTTCCGCCACGACCCCGACCGCTGTTGTTGTCGTCATCGTCGCTGTCGTCGCCACCACTGTCGTCGTCGCTGTCATCTGACCCCGAACCACCGGAATCACCTCCGCCACTGTCCCCATCATCGCCGCCATCCTTTGCGCGCGCGAAATCGGGCGCCAGGGCCGGGGCCAGCCCTAGGCTCAAAAGGGCAACAATGAAAAGTCGACGGTCCATACTGGCTCTGTTCGGTTTCAACGAGAGTAGCGCGGGCCGCGACCCGCGCCAACAGACAAAAGTTATCCCCGCCCGGTGGGGGCCGGGCGGG
Organism: Rhizobiaceae bacterium; assembly: GCA_027484835.1. Lineage (GTDB taxonomy): Bacteria > Pseudomonadota > Alphaproteobacteria > Rhizobiales > Rhizobiaceae > Allorhizobium. Next base: position 3,049 of record JAIXSF010000035.1, read on the forward strand.
GCGAAACGGTGAGATGGTGACCCGCGGCGGCTCGGGTTTCACCGTTTCGGTTCGATTAGGGTGCGGGAACCACAGTCACGCTCGAAAGCGTTCCGCGCGGAGCCCGAAGCTTGATTTCCGTGCCGTTATCTTCCTGCTCAACCTCGAAGCGCAGGCGCTTGCCGTTCTGGTCGACCGGAATCATGGAGCCACTGAGGAGGCCCTGGAGCTGCGTGTTGTTGACGATCAGGCGGATCTCGTCGCGATCGCGATTGCCGCTGCGGCGACCGTTGCTGTCATCGCTGTCGTCGTAGCTATCGTCGTAGCTGTCATCATCGTCGTCGTCGTCACCGCTGCGATTGCGGTCACGATCCCGGTCACGGTCGCGATCACGGCCGGAGCTGTCGTCCGAGCTGTCATCATTGTCGTCGGAGCTGTCGCGGCCGCTGTCGTCGCTGCCGCCGCCACTGTCATCGTCGCCACCATCATCGTCACCGCCACGGGCTTCCGCCTGGCTTGCAATGTAGGATGCGAGGCTGGCCGGGGCGTAGGAACCGACCACGGGAATGAGGGTGAGAGCCGCCAGGGCGGTGGTCGAAACCAGCAGGGTTCGACGAAGAACTTCGGTCATCAGGAGATCCTCCAATCACTTGTCGCTTTCGATGGAGTGATCATGCCTGATGGCCCCTGACAGACCGGCTGCTTCAGCCGTCAGCGTTCTGTCAGCAGAATTCGCCGCGAAACGCGCACGAAAAAAGCCGCCTCGAAAGGCGGCCTTTTTTAAACGTCCCGGCGACACCTGAATTACTTCGGTGCGAGTACCATCATCATCTGGCGGCCTTCGAGCTTCGGCTCGGCTTCGACCTTGGCGATTCCGACCGTGTCTTCCTTGACCTGCAGCAGAAGCTTCATGCCAAGTTCCTGGTGCGCCATTTCGCGGCCGCGGAACTTCAGCGTAACTTTCACCTTGTCGCCGTCTTCGAAGAAGCGGTTCATCGCCTTCATCTTCACCTCATAGTCATGGGTGTCGATGTTCGGACGCATCTTGATTTCCTTGACCTCGACGATCTTCTGCTTCTTGCGCGCTTCAGCCGCCTTCTTCTGGTTGGCGTATTTCAGCTTGCCAAGGTCGAGGATCTTGCAGACCGGAGGCTCGGCATTCGGCGAAATCTC
>JAIXSF010000419.1 GCA_027484835.1 Rhizobiaceae bacterium
GCCATTTCCTTGAGCGGGCCGGGCTTCAAGGCGGCTTCCATGTCGACATCACGGTCAGCGGTCGGGATCTCGGCGCTCGGCGTCGTCGAGGCGGTCGTCTCGTTGCTGACGGCCGGCTTGGGTTCGGCGCTTGCGGCCTTGTCTTCGCCGTCGCTGCAGGCAGTGAGCGCGAGACCGACGGCGGCGATGGCGATACCGCCAAGAAGGCGGCGCTTGGTGATCGAGAGTTCGGAAGTCGACATGGGTCAGTTACCTGCTTGCAAGGGTCATCGATTGGCTCACCGTTATAACGGCAAAGGGTGTCAAACAAGGCAGGCCCCCCTTCGAAAAATCAAAGTTCCGTGACCTTTTTGACGCAAGCCCCTGTAGAACATCGCGTCGCTGCTGCAGTCGGCGCAGCGGGCAGCGACAGGACCTGTGCCCCCGCATGCTCCGAAGCTCGGACTTCCCGCCCGTGACGATCCGCTGGAGGAGAGATCGTGGCGAACGGAGATTCGCGGTCTTTCGACGGATGAAACGCGGCCGTAGCTGCGACCGGCGGGCCTCAGCAAAGATCGGGAAAACCCCAATCTTGGCCGGTGAGTTCAGGTTTCACACCTTCTAACCAGTGCTTAACCTGCCTAAAGGAATACATCGTTTCATTGCTAGAGTTGCTTTTCAGATGTTGTTGCCGAAGAGCCGGGGGATTGCCTCCCTTCCCGCTTACACACTGAGCTTCGTGCTTGCAGGGCTCTCAACGGCCATTCCGGCCCTTCCCGCCCTTGCACAGCCATCGCAGAACGTCATGCCACGGACGGGCGCTCTATCGGCTGAAGACATCGAAGCCCGGCGCACCCAGCTTTTCGCCCAGATGATGACGGCACCCGACGATCTGGATACGGCCTTCGAATATGCCGCGCTTTCTTCCCAGGCGGGCGACCTCGAGGGCGCGATTTCGACGCTGGAACGCATGCTGATCTACGCGCCCGGACTGCCGCGTCTGCAGCTCGAGCTGGGCGTTCTCTACTACAGGCTCGGCGCCTACGAGACGGCGCGGCAGTATTTCAATGGTGCGAAGGCCGCAGGCGACGTGCCACCCGAGGTTTTGGCGAAGGTCGATCAATATCTTGCCGCGATCGACAGCCGTTCGGCGCCCTCGCAGTTTTCCGGCATGCTGCGCACCGGCCTGCGTTACCAGAGCAATGCGAATGCGGGGCCCGGCAATTCCACGGTTACGCTGAATGGTCTTTCCTACACACTGGACGGGCTGAGCGTCGCCGGGGAGGACTTCAATGCCTTTACCAACGGGGCCGTGCGCTATCGCCACGACACCGATATCCAGGGGCTTGCGCTGGAAGCTGGTCTTTCCGGCTATGCCGCCGGATATCGCGACCGCGACACACTCAATACGGCCGCGGCCGAGGCCTATGCAGGCCCGATCTTCGATCTCGGCCGCTTCGGGCTCGATGATCGGACGGTGTCGATCCTCGCCATGACCAGCGGCGTGCTGATCGAGGGTGACCGCTATCTGGCCTCCGCCGGCATCTCGACGAATTTCGACTGGCAGGTGACGCCGGTCGACAGCCTGGCACTCAGCCTGCAGTATCGCTACGAGGACTACTCCAACACCAAATCGCGCAAGACGGCCGACTTGCAGAGTGGAAACCGGTTCGATGCGCAGGCCTCCTGGTCGCACAATATCAGCGAGGATTTCAGCCTTACGGGCCGGATCCTTGCCATGCGGCGAGACGCCGAAACCGGCTATCTATCGGCAACCGAAGTCGGCGCGGCGATCTCCGGCACCTATCGCCATGCGGCACTAATCGGTCAAGGTCCGGCCTGGATCATCGGCGTGGAAGCAGCAGTCGCGGGGCGCGGCTATGACGACCCCGACACGATGATCAATTCGGGCGAAAGCCAGCGCGACACCGAATTCAGCCTGAACTTCAAGCAGATCACACCCTTTACCGAGCGCGTGGCGCTGGTGACCGAGGCCGGATACCGCAAGGTCTGGTCGAACTATGACATCAAGGCCTTCGACAATATCTCGGTGTCGATCGGCATCCAGTCGGCTTTCTAGGAGCATCACGATGAAGACGAACACGCGTCATGCCCTGCTCTTCACCTCTGTCGCGCTGTTGATGCTCGCGGGAACTCCGGCGCAAGCGGAGACCGACGTGGCCGGCGTCACGGCCGCCGTCAATCCGCAGGCAACGGCCTTCGATGCTTCAGGCAAGCCGCGCCTGATCTCGCTCGGCGATGCCGTCATCCGCAACCACCGGATCGAGACCAGCGGCGAAGGCCTGGTGCAGATCCTGCTGGCCGACGGCACGTCCTTCACCGTCGGCCCCAACTCCTCCGTGGTGATCGACAGCTTCGTCTACGATCCGGAGAAGAACACGGCCTCGCTTGCGGCCACCATGACCAAGGGCGCGCTGCGCTTCATCGGCGGGAAGGCCTCGAAGGCGAGCGGCAATGTGAAGATCGACACACCGATCGGAACAGCCGGCATTCGTGGCGCCGTGGTCGACATCAATCTCAACGGCCAGACGCCCGACGGCCAGCCGCTGCCGCCGCATATGACGCTGGTCTATGGCAAGGAAGTGCAGCTGACCGGCCAGGGCGCGCCGCAGCGCCTGTTCAAACAGGGCTTCTCGATCGTCGCCGGAGATGGCCAGCCACGCGTCCAGCGCACACCGCCACAATGGGTCAGCGGGTTGAACCAGATCCTCGCCGGGCGACCCGGCCAGGGTGGCGGTTCAAACAATGCGCCGACCGACCAGACGGTCGCAACCAGCACGGTCAGTCAGAGCAACTCGGCGCAGCTGCCGTCGGAAAACACGATCCCCGTGCCACAGCCGCGGCCGATCGTGACGACCCCGGTGGACGAGGTGGCGGGCGAATCGCAGCGGGATGTGGGTGCGCGGCCGGAGGTGCCGGCAGACCCGGTCGATCCGGTTGATCCGTTCGATCCGGAGCCGGAGGAACCTTGGGATGGGTCGATCGGGGTTGTTTATAAAGAGCCGGGTTACAGATCGCTCTATCAGACCTTTGGACAGCTGACACGCCAGGGTGATGGAAGTTGGGCGGGCGTCGATGAGGACGGCGAGACCCTTACTCTGGAGGGCATCCCCACATCGGAGGCTCTCACCTGGGCCGATGTCTCCGGATACAGTTCGATCCTGGACAGCAATCTCAACGGGATGGCCTATGCGGGCAGTGGCGACTTCCTCGCATATCTGATGCGCTCGGACGATGACAACACGCCGTTCTACGTCGTTGGCGGCAAGGCGGCCAGCATGGCCTCGACGTTCAGCGGCCGCGGGGTCATGCATTATGTGGTGAAGGAAGATCCTGCGACAGGCGCCTTTTCGATCGGCGCCGTGAACCCGGACCTGGCTGCGGCGCTTGACACAACCGGCACGGAGGCGAGCGATCTACTCGTCGTCGCCGCGTCGGGTCTAGACGGTGACGACAATGCGATCGTCGGCAAGGCGATCCAGGCTTCGCTTTCGATCAGCGGAGATGGAGCCGATCAGAAGAGTGCGATCA
>JAIXSF010000483.1 GCA_027484835.1 Rhizobiaceae bacterium
GGCTTCGGCTCGCTCGGCCTGATGACCTCTGTTCTTCTGTCGCCGGATGGCCGCACGGTTGAAGCCGAAGCCGCCCACGGCACGGTGACCCGTCACTACCGCCAGCACCAGAAGGGTCAGGAAACCTCGACCAACTCGATAGCCTCGATCTTCGCCTGGACCCGTGGCCTCGCCCACCGCGCCAAGCTCGATGACAATGCGGAACTCGCCCGTTTCGCAACGACGCTCGAAAAGGTCTGCATCGACACCGTCGAAGCCGGTTACATGACCAAGGACCTGGCACTTCTGATCGGTCCGGATCAGCCGTGGCTGTCGACCACCGCCTTCCTCGACAAGGTCGACGAAAACCTGAAGAAGGCCATGGCTGCCTGATCGGCGGCCGAAACAAGCGTGTTTCAGAACCCGGTCATGGCAACATGGTCGGGTTTTTCATGTCCTCGTCGTCGATGATCTCTTCGCCGGCATCGACATCTGCAAAGCGCTTGCGGATCTCCGCACCCAAACGGCGGCCGGAGATGCTGTAGCCCGAAAGCGGCAAGTCGTAACGCTCCAGACGATTGGTGTCTTCTTCGTCGAGATGCTCGATGGCGATCACCCAGCGGCCACCTTCGCGGCGCTGCGCAAGTTCGACCATGGCAGCCCAGGCGATCCGCTGTTCGGTCCTGTAGTCGATCAATTCCTCATTGTTGAGTTCGACCACCGGCCGTGTGGCCGCAACGAGTTCGCGCCAGGCCTTGCGCAATCCAAAAATCGAAGCAGCGAGCAGCATCAGGTAGATGAAGACCATCAGGCTTGCCCAGTCTCCACCGAGCAGGCTTGCCAGCAATCCGCCAAAGGCGATTGCAAGCACGATGGCTGCAAGCGCAGCCCAAAGCACGGCAAGACCGCGGCGCGGATAGACGATGAGGGTGGGATAACTGGTCTCTGTCTTCATAGTTGGCGACCATAGGCAAAATGCCGGCTCGGCAACAGTCTCGAACCGATCTCCACAACAGCTGGATTGGTTGCCCGTATTGTCAAAAGCCGGGACTCAGCGTCCAATCCGCGAAAAGCTGTAGCAAGGCGGTTCGCCGCATCCTCGACACGGCACCGCAAGTCATGACAGACGCCATCCTGCCCAAAACCATCAGTGTGTTTCGCGAAGGCTACGGCCTCTCGCGCCTGAAGTCCGATGCGCTGGCAGGCCTGACGGTTGCCATCGTCGCGCTGCCTCTCTCCATGGCCATTGCGATCGCGTCCGGCGTGACACCGGACCGGGGTCTCTACACCGCGATCATCGGCGGCTTCCTCGTCTCGCTGCTCGGCGGCAGCCGCCATCAGATCGGCGGCCCGGCCGGCGCCTTCATCGTGCTTGTCAGCGCGACCGTCAGCCGCCATGGCATCGATGGCCTGTTGCTCGCCACGGCGATGGCCGGACTGATCCTGATCGTCTGCGGTCTCCTCAGGCTCGGCGACTATATCAAATTCATTCCTTATCCCGTCACTGTCGGCTTCACCGCCGGGATCGCCGTCATCATTTTCGCGAGCCAGATCGGTGAATTGCTGGGGCTGCAGTTCCCGAACGGTGAGCCCGGCCCGCTTGCCGAGAAACTCGCGGCGATTGCCGAAGCACTTCCCGGCCTTTCTGCGCCCGCCACAGCCGTGGCCGCCCTGACGATCGCCATCATTCTTCTGCTGCGCCGCTATCGGCCCTCGTGGCCCGGCCTCTTGATTGCCGTAATCATCGCCGCGGCGGCAACAGCCCTCTTTCAATTGAACATTGCAACGATCGGCTCGAAGTTCGGCGGCATCCCGAGTGGACTGCCCCTGCCCGGTCTCCCAAATGTCACGCCAGAGCTTGCCATGGCCGTCCTGCCGAATGCCATTGCCTTCGCCTTGCTCGGCGCGATCGAATCGCTGCTGTCAGCCGTCGTGGCCGACGGCATGACTGGCCGGCGCCATCGCTCGAACACGGAACTCGTGGCACAGGGTATTGCCAACATCGGTTCGGCCCTCTTCGGCGGCATCTGCGTCACAGGCACGATTGCCCGTACGGCAACCAATGTCCGGGCGGGCGCCACGAGCCCCGTATCCGGCATGCTGCATGCAGTCTTCCTCCTGGCCTTCATGCTGCTCGCCGCACCTCTTGCCGCCTACATACCACTCGCGGCACTGGCCGGTGTATTGGCAGTCGTCTCCTGGAACATGGTGGAGAAGGCGGCGATTGCAGCGCTCATCCGGTCTTCGCGCGGCGAGACCTTGATCCTGGCTGTGACCTTCCTGCTCGTCGTCTTCCGCGACCTGACGGAAGGCATCATTGTCGGCTTCTCGCTGGCAGCCCTGCAATTCATCCACCACATGTCGAAGACCATCCGGGTCACGCCGGATCCGGGTGAAACGCCACAGGACGCGACGGATGCCGACACTGTGACCTATCGTCTCGACGGCGCCTTCTTCTTTGGCGCAGTGGCGGCGGCAAGCGCCGTTCTCGACCGCATCGGAGATGACCACCGCAACCTTGTTCTCGATTGCACCGGCATCCGGTTCATAGATACCTCGGGCATCAATCTCCTCGCAGGCGTGATCCGCAAGGCCGTGAGACAAGGTGTGGATGTCTATCTCGTCACGGACCGGACCGAACTGAAGACCATGCTGACGCATCAGGAGATCCCGCACCACGGTGTGCACATCATGCCATCGCTCAAGGACACGAGACAGGCGATTGCCCTGAAGCAGATCCCCGGAAGCTGAAGCGATCAGGCTGCCGAGCGCGGCGACATGCCGATCTCGATGCCGCTCTCCGCTCCATGAGCCTGGACCTGCGCCGTGCCGACGGATTGCTCCAGCGCGGCAAAACTCAAGCAATCCCGCCCGGCCCTCTTGGAGGCATAAAGAGCCCGATCCGCGGCCGCGAGTGCGGCGGAAAGCTCGAACTGTCCTTCAGGCAGGACGACGGCACCAATGCTGACCGTCAGCCGCAACTCGCCGTGGCCGTATCCGATGGCCTTCTCACGGACCGCACGCCGCAGGCGGTGCAGAATGTCGGCATCTGCCGAAGCCACCTCCGGCGGGAGATAGATTCCGAATTCCTCGCCACCCACCCGACCGACGATCGCCTCCTTCGGTGCGCAATCGGACAGAATTCCGGCCAGTGCCACAAGCGCTGCATCTCCGGCTGCATGGCCATGCGTATCGTTGATCGACTTGAAGTGATCGGCATCCACGAGTGCCAGAATTCCACCCTCTTCACGTCCTCCGGCCACAGCGCGATCCGTGGTGATCGCAGCCAGGAACGCCCGACGATTGAAGATGGACGTCAGGAAATCGATCTCGGACGCGTGCTTGTAGCGCCTCGACATGCGTTCGTGGACCATCGCGAAAATGGCAAGCGCACCAGTCAGCCCCTGGGCGACAAAGCCGAAAGTCATGATGCCCAACCAGGGTGGTGCATTGCCGTTTACGACATGGGCGGGCTCCACAAACTGCAACGGAATCCGGATGACATAGGCAACACCATGCAGACCGAAGGCAGCAATGGCCAGCACTCGCGCCGGAAGCGGTTCGCGGCCATGGCCGCGCCAGAGCACATACACGATCAGGAAGGAATAGGTCGAATAGAGCCCCGAGGCGACCAGCAGGCGCAGGGGCAGATCATCGGCAAAGGAAGGGATTGCAAAAAGCATCAGCCAGACGACGCCACCGGCAATGGCCACGGGGTAGGCCGCCGTCCGCCCTTCATTTTCGAAAGCAAGGCAGCCGAGCCAGATGAGTCCGAGGCTCCAGATGCTGGCAGCATTGCCAAGCGCAAGCGCCAGCCATGGCGGCGCAACATCCCGGAGGCTGACCAGACATAGACCGAAGCAGCCGACC
>JAIXSF010000180.1 GCA_027484835.1 Rhizobiaceae bacterium
CTCAAATGATTAAGTCGGGCGGAGAATACGAAAGCTTCTGCCCTTCGCAACTCAAAAGCACCCGAAAGCCCCGGAAAACAAGCCTTTTAAGCGGCTTTTCACAAAAAAGGCTGGCAAAAATGCCAGCCTTTTTGTCGGTTTTGGAGCTTTGTGGCTCACTTATGGCAGAATTGCCTCAGTGAGCGACTGTTGCACCGGTTTCGTCGGTTCCATCAACCACGCCGATTGCCGGTGTTTCGACGGTTCCGTCCCATTCAATCGGTTCAGGCACGCGAACCAGCGCATGACGGATCACCTCGCCCATACGGGACACGGGGATGATCTCCATGTTGTTCTTCACGTTGTCCGGGATGTCTGCCAGATCCTTGGCGTTCTCTTCCGGGATCAGAACCTTCTTGATGCCACCACGAAGTGCTGCGAGCAGCTTTTCCTTCAGGCCACCGATCGGAAGCACCCGGCCACGCAGGGTCACTTCACCGGTCATCGCGACATCCTTCGAGACCGGAATGCCGGTCATGATGGAGACGATGGCGGTTGCCATGGCGATACCGGCCGACGGACCATCCTTCGGAGTTGCACCTTCCGGCACGTGAACGTGGATGTCCGACTTGTCGAAGCGCGGAGGCTCGATGCCGAAATCGACGGCGCGCGCACGGACATAGGATGCCGCAGCGGAAATCGATTCCTTCATCACTTCCTTCAGGTTTCCCGTGACAGTCATGCGGCCCTTGCCGGGCATCATGACGCCTTCGATGGTCAGCAGTTCGCCGCCCACTTCCGTCCAGGCCAGACCCGTGACAACGCCCACCTGGTCCTCGCCCTCGGCTTCGCCGTGGCGGAAGCGCGGGACGCCCAGATATTCGTTGATGTTCTCACCGGTCACGGCAACCGAGGTTACCTTGCCCTTGATGATTTCGGTCACAGCCTTTCGGGCGAGCTTCATCAGTTCGCGTTCGAAGGAACGCACGCCGGCTTCGCGGGTGTATTGCTGGATGATCGCCATGATCGCCGAATCCGCCACGGAGAACTCTTCCGGACGAAGGGCGTGTTCCTTGATCGCCTTCGGCAGCAAGTGCCGCTTGGCGATCTCGAGCTTCTCATCCTCGGTGTAACCGGCAATACGGATGATCTCCATACGGTCCATCAGCGGACCCGGGATGTTCAGCGTATTCGCGGTCGTGACAAACATGACGTTCGACAGGTCATATTCCACTTCGAGATAGTGGTCCATGAAGGTCGAGTTCTGTTCCGGATCCAAAACCTCAAGCAGAGCCGACGACGGGTCGCCTCGGAAGTCCATGCCCATCTTGTCGATTTCGTCGAGCAGGAAGAGCGGGTTGGACTTCTTGGCCTTCTTCATCGACTGCACGATCTTGCCGGGCATCGAGCCGATGTAAGTGCGGCGGTGACCACGGATTTCGGCTTCGTCACGGACGCCACCGAGCGCCATGCGCACGTATTCGCGGCCGGTCGCCTTGGCGATCGACTTGGCAAGCGAGGTCTTGCCGACGCCCGGAGGGCCGACGAGGCACAGGATCGGACCTTTAAGCTTCGTCGCGCGCGCCTGGACGGCGAGATATTCGACGATGCGCTCCTTGACCTTGTCGAGGCCGAAATGGTCTTCGTCGAGGGTCTTTTCAGCCGCGTTGAGGTCGATCTTGACCTTCGACTTCTTGCCCCAGGGAAGGCCCAGCAGCCAGTCGAGATAGTTGCGCACGACGGTGGCTTCCGCCGACATCGGGCTCATGTGACGCAGCTTCTTCAGCTCGGCATCGGCCTTTTCCTTGGCTTCCTTGGACAGCTTGGTCTTGGCGATGCGCTCTTCCAGTTCGGCCATCTCGTCACGGCCGTCTTCGCCGTCGCCGAGTTCCTTCTGGATCGCCTTCATCTGTTCGTTGAGGTAGTACTCGCGCTGGGTCTTCTCCATCTGGCGCTTGACGCGCGAGCGGATGCGCTTTTCAACCTGGAGAACCGAGATCTCGCCTTCCATGAAGCCGAGCGCCTTTTCAAGGCGCGTCTTGACGCTCACCGTTTCCAGCATTTCCTGCTTTTCGGTGATCTTGATCGAGAGATGCGAGGCAACCGTATCGGCCAGCTTCGAGTAGTCCTCGATCTGGCTCGCGGCGCCGACGACCTCCGGAGAGATCTTCTTGTTCAGCTTAACGTAGTTCTCGAACTCCGAGACGACCGAGCGCGACAGCGCTTCAATCTCGACGGCGTCTTCCGCCGGCTCGGCGAGAATGCGCGCCTTGGCTTCGTAATAATCTTCACGGCCCGTATAGGACTCGACCTTGGCACGCGCGCGTCCTTCGATCAGCACCTTGACGGTGCCGTCGGGCAGCTTCAGCAGCTGCAGGACGTTGGCGACGGTGCCAACTTCATAGATGGCGTCCGGAGCCGGATCGTCATCACTGGCGTTGATCTGCGTGGCCAGCATGATCTGCTTGTCAGAACCCATCACCTCTTCCAGAGCGCGGATGGATTTCTCACGGCCGACGAACAGCGGGACGATCATGTGCGGAAACACCACGATGTCGCGCAGAGGAAGCACCGGATAGGTGTTCACCTCGTTTGCTGCAGACGAATTCGTCATTTCACTTCCTTTCAAACGTCCCGGCAAAACCGGAACCCCATGCCGACCCAAGAGAGGCGTCAGGCATATTTCTTGCTCCACAAACAAGTGGAGTGGCAACCACGCCAATTCAAGCCTGCAACCCGGGTCGTCGCCGAATCTGTGACACCAGCATGACAAACCTTACCAGCTTTGACACTAGTTTCCGGACCTGATGCGAACCATGCGCGTCACTTCGCCGCCTGCATGGCGGAACACATCGCACGGGTGATCGGGGACGCGGATACGCGGTTACAGCAACGCAGAACTCAGGCGTTCACTCTCGTCACTGTTCTAGCCCAATCAACGGGCGTGACAACAGCGCATTACAGTAAATCCAGTCACGGAGCGCCGAAAGTCACAGGCGCTTGCAAAACGAAAGAACCCGCCACGAGGGCGGGTTCTTCAAGCTGTCAATTATGCCGGTTGCTTCAGGCCGAAGCGTTGGCCTTTTCTTCCTGGCGGTCGGCATAGATGTAGAGCGGGCGGGAATTGCCGTTGACGACGTCGTCGGAGATAACGACTTCGCGAACGCCTTCCAGTTCCGGCAGTTCGAACATCGTGTCGAGCAGGATCTTTTCCATGATCGAGCGAAGACCACGGGCGCCGGTCTTGCGGGTGATCGCCTTGCGGGCGATCTCGCGCAGTGCGTCCTCGTGGAACGTCAGCTCCACATCTTCCATCTCGAACAGGCGCTGGTACTGCTTGACGAGCGCATTCTTCGGCTCGGACAGGATCTGGATCAGGGCGTCCTCATCGAGATCCTCAAGCGTTGCCAGAACCGGCAGACGACCGA